>NZ_JBVJJE010000002.1:0-233194 GCF_055585925.1 Streptomyces sp. NPDC052064 | reverse complement strand
GGGGTGGTCCTCGCCCAGCACCCGCACCCGATCGGCGAGGGTCTGCTCGTGGAGGGGGATCGCCCGGCCCAGGTCACCGGCCGATTCGTAGGCCAGGGCGAGGTGGCTGCGGGAGGCAAGGGTGTCGCGGTGGTCCTCGCCCAGCACCCGCACCCGATCGGCGAGGGTCTGCTCGTGGAGGGGGATCGCCCGGCCCAGGTCACCGGCCGATTCGTAGGCCAGGGCGAGGTGGCTGCGGGAGGCAAGGGTGTGGGGGTGGTCCTCGCCCAGCACCCGCACATAGTCGGCGAGGGTCTGCTCGTGGAGGGGGATCGCCCGGCCCAGGTCACCGGCCGATTCGTACGCGGAGGCGAGGTTGCTGCGGGAGTTCAGGGTGTCGGGGTGGTCCTCGCCCAGCACCCGCACATAGTCGGCGAGGGTCTGCTCGTGGAGGGGGATCGCCCGGCCCAGGTCACCGGCCGATTCGTAGGCCAGGGCGAGGTTGCTGCGGGAGCCGAGGGTGTCGGGGTGGTCCTCGCCCAGCACCCGCACCCGATCGGCGAGGGTCTGCTCGTGGAGGGGGATCGCCCGGCCCAGGTCACCGGCCGATTCGTAGGCCAGGGCGAGGTTGTTGCGGGAGGCAAGGGTGTCGGGGTGGTCCTCGCCCAGCACCCGCACCCGATCGGAGACCACGCGGTGGAAGTGTTCTACAGCGCGGGCGGTCATGCCGTGGGTCAGGAGAAAGAGTCCGGTCCTGTCGAACAGGGACGCCGCGTCGGCGGTGTCGTGTTCGGCTGGCGTGTGTTCGGCGAGAGCGTGGGCGTGGGGTAGGAGTGCACGGCACTGCGGCCATGTCTCAGGAGCTTCGATGCTGGGGGGAAACGCGCTGTTGAGGCGCTCGGTGGCCTGCTCGCGTGCGTGGTCGATGTCTGCCAGGTGCCGGTGGGGGTCGTCTGTGTCGGGGGTACGGGCGAGGGCCTGGACGAGACGGTGGACGGAAAGCGTCCCGTCACCACTGTCGCTGATCATGCTGTAGGCGATGAGACGGCCGATGGCCTTGGCCAGCACAGGAGCCGGCGCAAGGTCGTCGAGCAGGCTGCGGGGGATGCCTTCGGGGGCGTACCAGGCCAGGATCCGCAGGATGTCACCGGCAAGGGGCGTGTCGGTGAGGCGGTCCAAGGTGATGCGCCAGATCCGGGCGATGGTGCGCTCGTCGTCGCCGCCTTCGGTGGTGTCCGCGAACATGTGCGCCGGTGACTCGGCCAGCATGCGCAGGTAGGTGCGGGGTCCGGTGCCGGTCTCGGCGCAGTAGGAGGCTGCTTGTTCTACGGCCAGGGGCAGATGTCCCAGCTCCGCACACAACGCGGCGACGTCGCCGACTGCACCGTCCTGGGGGGCGTGCGCGATGCGGGTGAACAGGTCAACGGCCTCGCCCTGGCTGAGCACATCCAGCCGCAGCGTGGCGGCGTGGCCCGACCAGCCGGTGGCACGGCGGGTGGTGATGAGGAAGCGGCCAGTGGTGACACGCTCCAGAAGGAAGCGGATGTGGTCGCGATGGTCGACGTTGTCCAGGACGATCAGCCAGCCCTCGTGCGTCGCCAGCCACTGCACGGCCCGCTCGATCAGGAAGTCTTCGGGCAAGCCAGTGAGGGCCGGTTGCAGGGCGCGTCCCAGCTCGGCAAGACCGGCGTCCACGGCCGTCTTGCTGTCGGCGGTGATCCACCAGCGGGGATTGCCGGTGAAACGCTGGGCAGCCCAGTGCGCGGCAAGGGCGGACTTCCCGATGCCGCCGAGCCCGTGCACGGCCTGGACCACCACGTCCCCGGGCGCCGAAAACGCGGCATCCAGCCGACCGAGAGCCTCCTGCCGCCCGACGAACCCGTCCATGCGCGGGATGTTGCGCAGCATTGGGGGCGCCGGCACGTCGGCGGCCGGACCGTAGGCCTCCGGCGGAAGGACCACAGCGCTGTCGATGTGCTGGGCAACCGAGCCCACGACGTCACGGCCGGCCGCGTTTGAGCCGCTGCTTGCCTCGACGGCGGGACTGCCAGTGGCCTTCGGCCCTTTGCCGCCGTGGCGGTTGAACAGTCCCATCAAGAGCCCGGGCCCTTGTGGGCGGTGCTGCCGTCGATGTCTCCGCGAGCAGCATTGGACCCGCCGCTCGCCCAGATACCCCTGCCGCTGGCGGGCGTGGCCGGGGCCGCTGTGGTGTCCCGAGCGGAGACGTTACGCATGTTTCCCCCTGCGGCGTTCGAACCGTCCCCCGCACGCACCGGCTCAGGAGCAGACCCCGGCGTTCGGAACATCGCGTACACCGACACGGCCAACGCAACCACACCCGCCACCGCGCCCACCACGCTTGCGAGCCGGTCCGCCGTGTCCAAATCCCCGACCACCACCAACAAGCTCAACACGATGGCGGCGCCAGCCCCCACCACCGCCAACGACCACCACAGAACCCGCCGCCAACCTGCCATACCCCCATCATCAACCTGCAAGGGTGATCAAATAGCAGAGTCCGCCAAATGCAAGAAACGTAGCGGGAATCTGACACCGCCAGCACGGGAGCGCCACACTCACCAACCCTGGACGACCGCTGGTGGACGCATTTCGTCGGTAGCCCCAAACGCTCGGCTGGGAGACCCCAGCCGAGCGCCGTATGTCTCGGGATCAGGCGGGCGGACCGTCGAACGAGGACCAGTTGGTCCAGGCGTCGTCCGGGTTGGTGCTCACCTTCCACGAGGACACCGAACCGTTGTCGGTGCCGACCACGATCTGTGGACGGCCGTCCGTCAGGGTGGCCACACCCACGCTGCGGGCTGACCCCGGCAGGTCGTTGAACTTCGTCCAGTCGGCCCAGGCGGCGCTCGCGTCGGTGGTCACCTTCCAGGTCGTCCAGGGCTCGCCGCCGTCGGTCACGGCGAATGTCTGCGGCCGTTCGTCCGTGAGCGGGGCCGCAGCGAGCGACACCACACGGCCGTGGTCGAAGTTGAACGGCTGCCAGGGGGTCCAAGCGGCACTCGGGAGCTCGTTCACCTTCCACCTGGTGAACAGCCCATGGTTGCTTCCCGCGAACACCTGCGGGCGGCCGTCCGTGAGCCGTGCTGACGTCATGCTTCGAACGGACATGTAATCCGACTCCTTTTCTGAACGCCCAGGCAGGCGTTCATGTCCCACGTCCCTCCCTCCATCCAGCGTTCGTGAGACGCACGTACCCGCAAGTGAGCACTCGGCGGCACGTGGCGGCTCGTTGCATTGAAAGATCACGGCCCGCAGACGGCCCAGTGAGACTCTGGCGGCCCCCAAATTGCCCTTCTGTCCAGGTCAGAGGCCGATGGCCTTAGAGAACCCTCTGAACTTCCTCAACTCTGCTTTGGGGCGTGCGGGGGGCGGGCATCCCCAGTTCACGCAAGAGCGAGGCGCCCACGGGGGGCCGCTTCGGGGGAAACGGAAGGAGGGTGACGCCATGGTCGTCGGCATCATCCTGGCGGTGATCGGAGTCGTCCTGGTCGGGGCGCTGGTGTCCAAGGCCCGCGGGGGCGGATCCGGACGCACGACGCGTCGCGGGGCGTGGGCGTCCACCGGATCCCGTCACGACAGCGGCGGCAGCTGGTGGGCCGGGGGCGGAGACTCCGGCTCGTCCGGCGGACACCACGGAGGCCACTCCTGCGGCGGCGGCTCGTCCTGCGGAGGCGGGTCCTCCTGCGGCGGGGGTGGAGGAGGAGGTGGCTGCGGCGGCGGAGGCAGCTGACGCACGTCGGCCGCGCTCCCGACGGGGAAGCCGCAACCACCGAACGCGGGGTCCGCACCTGGGGCGGGCCCCGCGTTCGCGTGCGGGGCGCGGGTCCGGCGTTCCCGTCCGGCGGACACGTCGAACGACTGTCGGGCAACTCGGAGTGTGCCCTGGCAACTTCGCATGCCTGTAGGACAACTGCGGCCCGGGAGCGCCGACCCGAGGCGTGACTCCGGCAACTGCGTGTGTCAAGCGGGTACTTCGGAAGCCCGGGTGCCCGTCCGTCCCGGCTCCAGGAGTGAGGCACGGCGCACCGGCGCACGCCTCCCCGGCGTCGGCGCACGCCGGGGTTGAACAGTTGAGCTGTGGAGCCCTCTGAGGGATGGAAACCCTACGAACTTGGGTAAAAACGCTGTTGCGGCGCCGCAGTTCATGATTCCCTCTAAAACATCAACGCAGCCTCGGACGTCCTGCGGATACCTTCCCGAAACCGGCTGACCGGTTTGCCCCGGGCTGCATCCCCCGGCGCGACCGGGGTTCAGCGGACCCATCTCCCTCTCCTTGTGTGCTTGCGGAGCCGATCCATGCTCACGACCCTGAACACCTCCTACACCGACACGCGCGCTGCCGATCTCGCCTGGGCCCTGGGGCGCGAGCCGCTTCCCGCACTGGCCACGCTCGACCTCGAACTGACAGGCTTCAGAGTCCAGTTGCGACTTCTCGGGGCGTCCCACCAGGTCCTGCTGGAGGAGGAGCGGGGCATCTGCTCGGAGACGGTGGCGTGCATTCCGGGCAGCAGCACCCCGCTTCCGCTCGGCGTCGCCAAGCGGGTGGGCGACTGGGAGTACGAGTTCGCGGCCCGGGTCGAGGTCCTCTCGCCCGGCTCCTTCGCGGGCCGCGCCCAGGAGTTGCTGGCCCTCGTCTCCGACCACCCGCACGGCCTGGCAGGCGTCTTCCCCGGCAGCCCGCACGCCTTCACGGCACTGCTGGCCCAGCACCACGAGGGACAGGTGCACTGGCGGACCTGGCACGCGTACCCGGAGGACGGGAAGTTGGTGGCGACCCACACGAAGGTGGGCGTATGGGCGCCGGCGGCGGCCACCGCCAACTGAATCCCCCGGTACCTCACTCACTCGGCGAAACTCACGTGGTGAAACCCATTCGGCGCACCGGATCGCCTACCGATATCGGGCCTGTGTAAACCAGCACCACACGTGTGGGTGACGAACCGCAGTGGAGGTGTGACGTAACGTCGCAACGTGACCGAGCCGCACGCGCCCGCCCTGCCCGGTTCCCCGCCGCCCTGGAGCGCCCCGGGCGCCCCCGGCGGCCCGGCGCGGCTGCCCGTCCGGCCGGGCACCGGACGGTTCCTGGTCCTCGCGGGCGTGTTCGTCTGCGCGGCCTGCGGACTGGTGTACGAACTGGAACTGGTCGCCCTCGCCTCGTACTTGATGGGCGACTCCGTCACCCAGGCGTCCGTCGTGCTGTCCGTCATGGTCTTCGCGATGGGCATCGGCTCCCTCGCCGCGAAGCGGCTGCGCGGGCTCGCCGCGGCCGGTTTCGGCGCGGTCGAGGCGACCCTCGCCCTCGTCGGCGGGTGCAGCGCGATGGCCCTGTACGCGGTCTTCGCCTGGACCGGCGACTGGGGCGGGATGTGGGCCAGCGGGCCGCGCTTCCTCCTGGTCGCCTTCTCCCTCGCGACCGGGCTGCTCATCGGCGCCGAGGTCCCGCTGTTGATGGAGCTGATCCAGCGGATCCGCCGCCAGGACGCGGGCGGCGCGGTGGCCGATCTGTTCGCCGCCGACTACGTCGGTGCGCTCGTCGGCGGACTCGCCTTCCCCTTCCTGCTGCTGCCGTTCCTCGGCCAGCTGACCGGCGCGCTGCTCACCGGTGCCGTCAACGTGGTTGTCGGGGGCGCGCTGGTGCTCGGCCTGTTCCGCCGGGACCTGACCCGTCGCGCCCGCTGGCTGCTGCTGCTCGTCAACGCGCTCGTGCTGGCGATCCTCGCCTCGGCCGCTGTCCTCGTCGACGAGTTCGAACGGGCCGCGCGGCAGGCGGTGTACGGCGGGGACGTTCGCGTGGCGCTCCGGACCGGCGTGCAGGAGGTGGTCCTCACCGGGGGCACGCACGGGCGGTCCCTCGACCTGTTCCTCGACGGCCGGCTGCGGGTCAGCGGGCGCGACGAACTGCGCCACCACGAGGCCCTCGTCCACCCGGCCATGACCGGGCCGCACGCGCGCGTGCTGATCCTCGGCGGCGGTGACGGACTGGCGGCACGCGAGGTGCTGCGGCATCCCGGGGTGGACCGGGTCGACGTCGTCGAACTCGACGAGGAGGTGGTGCGGCTGGCCCGCACCGACCCGGCCCTGTCGGCGCTGAACAAGCACGCGCTCGGCGACCCGCGCGTGCGCGTGTCCACGCACGACGCCTTCGGCTGGCTGCGCGGGGCGCCCCAGGCGGCGTACGACGTGGTCCTCTCGGATCTGCCGGACCCGGGCATCACGGCCAGTACCAAGCTGTACTCGCAGGAGTTCTACGGCCTCGCGCGGCGTGTGCTCGCCCCAGGAGGCCGGCTCGTGGTGCACGCCGGGCCGGTCGCGTCCAGCCCGCGGGTGTACTGGACGGTGGACGCGACCCTCCGCTCGGCCGGTTTCCGCACCGTCCCCTACTGCACGGACGTGCGCCACGCCGGTTTCGCCGCCGACCGCTCCCGGGCGCCCCGGGACTGGGGTTTCGTCCTGGCCGCCCGTACGGAGCCGCGGCCGCGGCTCGACCCGGACGGCCCGCGCCCGTACGTCCTCACGGACTCGTCCCTCGCGGCGGGGGAGCGGGCGGCGCGGGGCACGCGGATCGTGGGGCTCCCCGCGTCGACGCTGGTGCATCCGCGCTACTGAGCGGGGCCGGGGCGGCCTGGTGAGGGCGGACGAGGATACGCCTGGTGGGGGCGGAAAGAGGGCTGATCCCGAAGACGGAGGTGCGTTTCGGCCTGTGCTGGGTAGAGTCCGTCCACATGGAGCACGAGGTGTTCGTTCCGGTTCCGGCCGAGCGGCTCAGGGAGGTGCTGGACGACCCCGCGCGGGTCGCCCGGGCGGTTCCGGGGCTCCAGCAGGACGCCGGCGCCGCGCCCGTCACCGGGCGGCTGAAGATCCGGGTCGGCAGTCACTCCGTCACGTACCGGGGTGCCGTACGGGTGTCCCGGGGGGACGACGGGGCGTACGCCGTCGAGGGCGACGTCACGGAGGCCCGCGGCACCGGCTCGGTGAAACTCGCGCTGCGGATCGCCCTGCGGGACACGGAGGACGGCACGACGGTCGTGTTCGACGGTACGGCCAGCGCGGACGGACGGATCAAGGACCTCCCGCCGGACGCGGTGGAGGGCGCCGTCACCCGCATGTTGAACCGTTTCGCGGAACACCTGGCCGCGGCAGCCCCGGAAACGACCACGTCCCTCGTTACCCAGGACTTCGAACCCCGGGCCACGACCGACTACGAGACGACCCCAGACGCGGACGACGCGGCTCCGCCGCCTCCGACGGGGGCCGACGGAGGAGCGGCGGCCGGGGCTCCGGGGACCGCCCGGGACACTTCCGCCCCCGGACCCGACGACAAGACGCCCGCCTCCGGCGACGAGGCGTCGGCTCGGGGGCACGCCGACGACGCTCGTGCCTCCGGGACCGGCGACGAGGCCCCGGCTCCGGGTCGCGCCGACGAGCCCCCGGCCCCCGCGGCCGGCGACGACACTCCCGCCCCCGGCCCCGGCGACGAACCCCCCGCCGCCCCGGCCCCCGAGCCCCCCTCCGCCTTCGAGAGCGATGTTCCGCCGTCCTCTCCCGGGCCCGCGGATGAGGACGACGAGGACGACGAGGACATCGCCGAGGCGGCGCATGCGCGGCGGACGATGATCGGGCGTAGTGCCGAGGAGGTCGATCACGCCCCGCCCAGGGGCCGGTACGCGCCGGTGCCCGCGCCGCAGACCGTGATGCCTCCCGCCCCGCTGCGCTGGGCGGCCCCCGCGGCGGCGCTCGCGCTGGCGTCGGCCATCGTGGCGGTCCGGGCTCTGCGCAGACGCCGCTGAAAACACCCCGCACCGGGTGAGGCCCTCTTGATCACCCCAGTAGGGTCGTCCCGTGAGTGACGAAGACATCACGCTGACCGCGGGCGACGCGGAGGTGACCGTGCAGCCGGGCAACGGCGGCCGGGTCGGAGGGCTGCGCATCGGCGGCGTGGAGATGCTCCGGCAGGGGGAGCGGTTCGGCTGCTTCCCGATGGTGCCGTGGTGCGGGCGGACCCGGGACGGCCGGTTCCTGGACGGCGCCGCCGTACGGCAGATGCCGCTCAACGCCCCGCCCCACGCCATCCACGGCACGGCCCGCGACGGCGCCTGGCGCACCGCCCGCACGCGCACGGACGAGGCCGTCATCACCCACGAGCTCGTCGACCCCTGGCCCCACCCGGGCCGCGTCACCCAGGTCGTCGCCCTCACCGGGGACGCGCTGACGCTGACCATGTCCGTGGAGACGTACCAGTCGTCGTTCCCGGCGCAGATCGGCTGGCACCCGTGGTTCAACCGGAACCTCGGCGGTGAGGACGTACGCCTCGACTTCGACCCCGCCTGGCAGGAGGAGCGCGGCGACGACCACCTGCCCACCGGCAACCGCGTCGAGCCGAAGCCCGGTCCCTGGGACGACTGCTTCGGGATGCCCGGCGGCGTCGACGTGACCCTCACCTGGCCCGGGCAGCTGGAGCTGAAGGTGACCAGCCGGGAGGAGTGGGTCGTCGTCTACGACGAGCAGGACGCGGCCGTGTGCGTGGAGCCGCAGACCGGCCCGCCCAACGGGCTCAACACCATGCCGCGCCTGGTCACGCCCCTGGAGCCGCTGGAGGCCACCACGACCTGGAGCTGGCGCCGCCTCTAAGCTGGGCGGCATGAAGGACACACGTGGCGCGCTGCTGCGACAGATCAAGGACAAGGCCGTGGTGCACGGCAAGGTGACCCTGTCGTCGGGTCTGGAGGCCGACTACTACGTCGACCTGCGCCGCATCACCCTCGACGGCGAGGCCGCGCCGCTGGTCGGGCAGGTGCTGCTCGACCTGACCGCTGACTTCGGGTTCGACGCGGTGGGCGGGCTCACCATGGGTGCCGACCCCGTCGCCGCCGCCATGCTGCACGCCGCCGCCGCCCGCGGGCAGCGCCTGGACGCCTTCGTCGTACGGAAGGCCGCGAAGGCGCACGGCTTGCAGCGGCGCGTCGAGGGCCCGGACATCGCGGGCCGCCGCGTGCTGGTCGTCGAGGACACCTCCACCACCGGCGGCTCCCCGCTCACCGCCGTCGAGGCCGTGCGCGAGGCCGGGGCCGAGGTCGTCGCCGTCGCGACCATCGTCGACCGGGCGACCGGCGCCGCGGAGAAGATCCAGGAGGGTGCCGGGGTGCCGTACCTCTTCGCGTTCTCGAAGGACGAGCTGGGCCTCGACTGACCAGGGCGTGGACGGTGGCCTGGACCTTCCGGCCAAGTCTGGAAAGATGGGGCCGACGATGACGTCGCATCCCAAGGTCTAGGTCAGGGCCGTAAAGAACGCAGTACGCCAACCCGCAGATACAAGGAGCGGACGCATGCCCATCGCAACTCCCGAGGTCTACAACGAGATGCTGGACCGGGCGAAGGCAGGAAAGTTCGCCTACCCGGCCATCAACGTGACCTCCACCCAGACCCTGCACGCGGCCCTGCGCGGTTTCGCTGAGGCGGAGAGCGACGGCATCGTCCAGATCTCCACGGGTGGCGCCGAGTTCCTGGGCGGCCAGTACAGCAAGGACATGGTGACCGGCGCCGTCGCCCTGGCCGAGTTCGCGCACATCGTCGCCGAGAAGTACCCGGTGAACATCGCGCTGCACACGGACCACTGCCCGAAGGACAAGCTCGACGGGTACGTACGTCCGCTGCTGGCGCTCTCCAAGAAGCGCGTCGAGGCCGGTCTGGCCCCGCTGTTCCAGTCGCACATGTGGGACGGCTCCGCCGAGACCCTCGCCGACAACCTCTCCATCGCGCAGGAGCTGCTGGAGCAGGCCCGGGCCGCGAAGATCATCCTCGAGGTGGAGATCACCCCCACCGGTGGTGAGGAGGACGGCGTCACCCACGAGATCAACGACTCCCTCTACACCACGGTCGACGACGCGATCCGCACCGCCGAGGCCCTCGGTCTCGGTGAGAAGGGCCGCTACCTGCTGGCCGCGTCCTTCGGCAACGTGCACGGCGTGTACAAGCCGGGCAACGTCGTCCTGCGCCCCGAGCTGCTGAAGGAGCTGAACGAGGGCGTCGCCGCCAAGTTCGGCAAGGGTTCCCCGTTCGACTTCGTCTTCCACGGCGGCTCCGGCTCCACGGAGGAGGAGATCCGCACCGCCCTGGAGAACGGCGTCGTGAAGATGAACATCGACACGGACACCCAGTACGCGTTCACGCGCCCGGTCGCGGACCACATGTTCCGCAACTACGACGGTGTCCTGAAGGTCGACGGCGAGGTCGGCAACAAGAAGACCTACGACCCGCGCACCTGGGGCAAGCTGGCCGAGGCCTCCATGTCCCAGCGCGTCGTCGAGGCCTGCGGCAACCTGCGCTCCACCGGCACGAAGATCAAGTAGTCCCGGTTCGTTCGCGTGGAGCCCGGCACCTCCTGAGGTGCCGGGCTCTTCCGTATGCTCCCTGCATGCCCGATGTCCGGCTGGCCTCACCGCGGGGCAAGTGGATCCTGCTCACCACCGTCCTCGGCTCCAGCATGGCCCTGCTGGACTCGACCGTCGTCAATATCGCGCTGCCCCGCATCGGCCGTGACCTCGACGCGGACCTGGCGGCCCTCCAGTGGACCGTCAACGCGTACATGGTCACGCTGGCCGGGCTGATCCTGCTGGGCGGGGCGCTGGGCGACCGTTTCGGGCGCCGGAAGGTGTTCGTCGTCGGTGTGGTGTGGTTCGCGGTGGCGTCCCTGCTGTGCGGGATCGCGCCGAACGCCGGGGTGCTGATCGCCGCGCGCGCCCTGCAAGGGGTGGGCGGTGCCCTGCTCACACCGGGGTCGCTGGCGCTGATCCAGGCGTCCTTCCATCCCGACGACCGGGGCCGCGCGGTGGGCCTGTGGTCCGGCTTCGGCGGGGTCGGGGCGGCGGTAGGGCCCTTCGTCGGCGGCTGGCTGGTGGACGGGCCGGGCTGGCGCTGGGTGTTCCTGCTGAACGTTCCGCTGGCGCTGCTGTGTGTGCCCGTGGCGCTGCGGCACGTGCCCGAGTCGGGCGGAGAGGGAGCCCGGGGCCGGTTCGACGTGCTGGGGGCGGTGCTGGGCGCGTCGGCGCTCGCGCTGCTGACGTACGCGTTGATCGAGGCGGGCGGTGCGGGCGGCGGCCTGGTGGTGGCGGGTACGGCGGTGGCGGGGGCGGTCGCGGCCGTGGCCTTCGTGGTGGTCGAGCGGCGGCGGTCCGAGCCGATGATGCCGCCGGACATCTTCTCCTCGCGCCAGTTCACGGCGGTCAACCTCGTCACGCTGTGCGTGTACGCGGCCCTCGGCGGGTTCTTCTTCCTCGCCGCGCTTCAGCTCCAGGTGGTGGTGGGTTACTCGGCCCTCGCGGCCGGTACGGCGTTGCTGCCGACGACCGCGCTGATGCTGGTGCTGTCGGCGCGGTCCGGTGAGCTGGCCGACCGGATCGGGCCGCGACTGCCGCTGACGGTGGGGCCGCTGCTGTGCGCCGCGGGGATGCTGCTGATGCTGCGGGTCGGGCCGGGGGCGTCGTACGGGGCCGATGTGCTGCCGGCGCTGTTGGTGCTCGGGCTGGGCATGGTCACGCTGGTGGCGCCGCTGACGGCGACCGTGCTGGGGTCGGTGGATGTGGCTCGGGCCGGGCTGGCCAGCGGGATCAACAACGCGGCGGCCCGGGCGGCGGGGCTGGTGGCGGTGGCGGCGTTGCCCTTGCTGGCGGGGATGGGGGAGGAGGCGTACCGGGAGCCGGGTGCGTTCGATGTCGCCTTCGGGAAGGCGATGGCGTGGTGTGCGGGGGCGTTGGTGGTGGGGGCGGTCGTCGCGGCCGCGGTGGTACGGAGGCCGCCGCCCGGCTGCAAGCGGCCGGAGTGTCTGAGGCATGGAGGTGTGACGGCACCGCCGCTTGAGGGGGAGCCGGTGCGGAAGCGGTTGTCGTAGGGGTGGGACGTTTTCGCTCGCGCCGGGGGCGCAGCCGGCGTAAGCGGGGTGCCGCTTCCTTGGGACGGGCGCCGCCCTGGGGGTACCTCCCAGGCCCTTGAGGCACTGGGGGAGGCACGACTGCCCGCAGCTCACGCCTGCGGCAGACTTGGGGCATGTCCATTCACGAGAACCTCCTCGGGGGCCCGCCCCCGACCCACCTCCCCGACGACCCCGGGCCACGGGAAATGCTCGCGTCGGGTACCGCGCCGGTCGATGTCGCCGCCGCGCACCCCACCTCCTCGCTCGCCTGGGCGCAGCTCGCCGACGAGGCGTACGAGCGGGGCGCGACCGTCGAGTCGTACGCGTACGCCCGTACGGGCTACCACCGCGGCCTCGACGCGCTGCGTCGCAACGGCTGGAAGGGCCACGGCCCGGTCCCGTGGGAGCACGAGCCGAACCGCGGCTTCCTGCGTGCCCTGCACGCCCTCGCCCGTGCCGCACAGACGATCGGCGAGCAGGAGGAGTACGAGCGCTGCTCCCAGTTCCTGAAGGACTCCTCGCCGACGGCGGCGCAGGTCCTGGGCTGACAGCGGCCGTGAACGCGAGGCCCGTCCGCCGAGCGGGCGGGCCTTGCGGTTTCGGGGGACGATTGCGGAGTATGCCGGTGGGGACCGGGGCCCCCGTGTCGGCATCGGCAGGGGCGGACCGCTACCCGGAGTTATCTGCAGGAGACAGCGATGTCCCACGAGGCTCACGAGCCCGAGACCCCGCATCTCGATTTCCACGGCACGACGCCGTACGAGGACTACGTCAAGGCGGACGTGCTCACCCACCTCCAGCACACCCTCTCCGACGACCCCGGAGAGATGGTCTTCCTGGTCACGACCCAGGTCATGGAGCTGTGGTTCACCGTCATCGTCCACGAGTGGGAGACCGCGGCAGGCGCGCTCAGGGGTGACGACATCCCCGCCGCCACCGCCGCGCTCAAGAGGTCCGTCCGCGAACTGGAGGCGCTCAACCACTCCTGGAAGCCGCTCGCCCAGCTCACGCCGGCCCAGTTCAACTCGTACCGCAGCGCCCTCGGCGAGGGCTCCGGCTTCCAGTCGGCGATGTACCGCCGCATGGAGTTCCTGCTCGGCGACAAGTCCGCGTCGATGCTCGTCCCGCACCGGGGCGCACCGCGCGTGCACGCGGAGCTGGAGAAGGCGCTGCACGAGCCGAGCCTGTACGACGAGGTCGTGCGGCTGCTCGCGCGGCGCGGGCACGACATCCCGGAGTCCGTGCTGCGGCGCGACGTCTCGAAGCGCTACGAGCCGTCGCCGGAGGTGGAGGCGGCCTGGACGGCCGTCTACTCGGGTGACGAGAGCGACGAGGTCGCCCGGCTGGGCGAGGCGCTGAGCGATGTCGCCGAGCTGGTGTGGCGCTGGCGCAACGACCACCTGGTCGCCACCCGTCGCGCGATGGGCGCCAAGACCGGCACGGGCGGCTCCGCCGGGGTCGCCTGGCTGGAGAAGCGCGCGCAGAAGAACGTGTTCCCCGAGCTGTGGACGGCGCGGTCCTATGTCTGACCTGGCCATCGCGGCAGAGAAGCTGGACGCCGTCGACGAACTGGCCGGCAAGCGCGCCGAGTTCGTGCTCGGCGAGGGTGTCTACCTCGACGGCAACTCGCTCGGCGCGCTGCCGGCCGTCGTCCCCGGACGGGTCGAGGACGTCGTACGCCGTCAGTGGGGAGAGCTGCGCATCCGGTCCTGGGAGGAGAGCGGCTGGTGGACGGCGCCCGAACGGATCGGTGACCGGATCGCCCCGCTGGTCGGGGCGGCGCCCGGGCAGATCGTCGTGGGCGACTCCACAAGTGTCAATGTCCTCAAGGCACTCGTGGGTGCGGTGCGGATGGCCGGGGAGGGCCGTGACGAGATCCTCGTCGACGCGACGACCTTCCCCACCGACGGGTACATCGCCGAGTCCGCCGCCCGTATGACCGGCCGCACCCTGCGGCCCGTGGCACCGGCGGACGTCCCGGGCGCACTGGGCGACCGTACCGCCGCCGTCCTCCTCAACCACGTGGACTACCGCACCGGCCGGCTGCACGACCTGCCCGGTCTGACGGCCGCCGTGCACGAGGCCGGCGCGGTCGCCGTCTGGGACCTGTGCCACAGCGCGGGCGCGCTGCCGGTCGGGCTGGACGAGCACGGTGCGGACCTCGCGGTCGGCTGCACCTACAAGTACCTGAACGGCGGGCCCGGTTCACCGGCGTACCTGTATGTGCGGCGGGAGCTGCAGGACCGCTTCGACTCGCCGCTGCCCGGCTGGAACTCGCACGCCGAGCCGTTCGGCATGCGCACCGGTTACGAGCCGGCCTCCGGTGCCCTGCGCGGCCGGGTCGGCACGCCCGACATCCTCTCCATGCTCGCCCTGGAGGCGGCCCTGGAGGTCTGGGACGGGGTGGCGGTCGAGGCGGTGCGGGCCAAGTCCCTCGCGCTGACGGACTTCTTCCTGGAGTGCGTGGCGGCGTATGTACCCGAGGGCAGGGTCGAGTGTGTGACGCCGCTGCCGCACGCGGAGCGGGGCAGCCAGATCGCCCTGCGCTGTGACGACGCCGGTGACGTCATGAAGCGGCTGATCGAGCGGAATGTGGTCGGTGACTTCCGGGCACCCGACGTGCTGCGCTTCGGCTTCACACCGCTGTACGTCGGGTTCGCCGACGTGGAGCTGGCGGCGCGGGTGCTGGCGGAGACGCTGGCCTGAGCGGCGACGGGGCCGGGACGCCCGTGCGGTGTCCCGGCCCCGCGGTGCCCGGTCTTCACCGAGCGTGACATCCGCATGTCCGCGCATGTCACGCGCCTGGTACCGTCCCGGCCAACGGCGCGGCCCTCAACCGGCCCGCCCCGTACGGTTCATCGCTGGAAGGTTGGAGCATGACGGACGACGTCGCAGCAGCACGGGCCGCTGCCGAGGAGAAGTCGGCCTTCTCCCACGCGCCCGTCGACCCCGACGCCACCGCGGCCTACGGCGACCACCCGGACCAGGTGATCGACTTCTTCGCGCCGCGCCGGGCCGGTGGCCCCGGACCGGCCCCGGTCGTCGTCGTGCTGCACGGCGGCGCCTGGCGCGCGCCCTACGACCGGCGCCACATCAGCCCGTTCGCGGACTTCCTCGCCCGCCGCGGGTTCGCCGTGGCCGGCGTCGAGTACCGGCGCGGCGGCGGCGACGGCTCCGTCGCGGGCCGCTGGCCGGACACCTTCGACGACATCGCGGCGGCGCTGGACGCCCTGCCCGCGCTGGTACGGGAGTTGCTGCCGCAGGCCGACCCGCGCCGTACGGTCCTCACCGGTCACTCGGCGGGCGGGCATCTCGCGCTGTGGGGCGCCGCCCGGCACGTCCTGCCGGCGGACTCGCCCTGGCGCAGCGGCAGTCCGGTGACGCTGCGCGGTGTTGTCGCCCTCGCCCCGATCGCGGACCTGGCGATCGCCGACAAGCTGGACGTGTGCGGGGGCGCCGCGCGTCAACTCCTGGGCGGGGACGAGTACTTCGCCGAGCGGCAGCCGTACGCGGACCCGGCGCTGCTGCTGCCCACGGGCATCGCCACCACCCTCGTGCAGGGTCGCGCGGACCTCGACGTGCCGCAGGCGGTCGCCGAGTCGTACGCGGAGGCGGCGGCGAAGGCCGGGGAGATGGTGGGGGTGACGTTGCTGGAGGACGTGGGCCACTTCCCGCTCATCGACCCGGCGGCTGACGCGTGCGCGGTGGTGGTGGAGGAGATCGCGCAGCTGGCCTGGTGAGCGGCGGACCGGGCGGCTTCCTGACAGCGTCCACGGGGCCCCTAGGAGCGGTCCCCGGTCATACCCGTAGTACCTGAGAGCTACGCCGCAGGTGAGTTCCCCGGTGTGACGCGGACGAGGCGCCCCGCTCCGTAACTTCCCTTCCACGCAGACCCGATGGCCGGGTGCGCTGGAGAGGGACGACCATGGGGTCCGCACCGCAGTACCGCCGTGCCGACGGCGGCAGACGCCGCGCCGGGCGATGGCGCCGAGCCGCGCTCGCCGCCCTCATCACCGGTGCGGTGGTCGTCCCCCTGTCCGGGGCCGTACGACCGCAGACCCCCGCACCGGCCCCCGCCTCCCTCGCCCCCCTCAGCGCGTCGACGCTCGACGCGGCGTACGCGGCCAACCGGGCCAACGCCGCCGAGGCGGCCCGCACGGCCGCCGCCCACCACGACCGGGACCGTGCCGCGACGGACCGTCGTCTGGCCGCCCCGGCCCGGCACCTCCTGCGGTTCGACGGCCGCGGCTCCGGCCTGGTGACGGAGGTCCTCGGCGACCTCGCCCGGGCCGACCGCATCGCCGTCCTGGTCCCCGGCTCCGACACGAGCCTCGACACCTACGGCCGGTTCCACGCGGCGGCCGCCGCCCTGCACCGGCAGCTCGCCCGGCAGGCCCCCGCGGGCACGCACACCGCGGTCGTGGCCTGGCTGGGCTACGAGACGCCGGGCACGGTCAGCACGACGGTCACGACGACCGGCAGGGCGGAGCAGGCGGCCCCGCACCTGCGCGCGCTCGTCGCCGACCTGCGTGCCATAGCGGGCACCGGACCGCGCATCTCGTTGCTGTGCCACTCCTACGGCTCGGTGGTCTGCGGCCGTGCCGCCGCCGGGATCGCCGTCGACGACATCGCGCTCGTCGGCAGCCCGGGCACGGGCGCCGACACCGCCGCCGGCCTGCACACCCGCGCCCGCGTCTGGGCGGCCCGGGGCGGTGACGACTGGGTGGAGAACGTCCCGCACCTCGACCTGGACCTGTTCGGCACCACCGTCGGCTTCGGCACCGACCCCGTCTCCCCGGGCTTCGGCGCCCGGGTCTTCACGGCGGGCGACGGCGGCCACAGCGACTACTTCAGACCCGGCACGGCCTCCCTGACCAACCTGGCCCGGATCGTCCTGGGCGAGACCAAGGCGGTGCCCCATGACTGACATCGGCGTGCGCGCCCTGCGGCAGGGAGTGCGCCGGGGCGCCGGCCGCATCGGCGCGGCCACCCCGCCCGGCCGCGACCGGGCCGTGGACGCCCTGCGGGCCGCCGCCGTCCTCGGCGTCGTCCTCGGGCACTGGCTGGTCACGGCCCTGGTCTCCGACGGCCGCGTCCTGCGCACGGCGAGCCCGCTGCAGCACATGCCCTGGCTGACGCCCGTCTCCTGGATGTTCCAGACACTCGCCGTGTTCTTCCTGGTCGGGGGCCATGTCGCCACCCGTGGCCATGCCTCGGCCCGGGCCCGCGGAATCCCGTACCACCAGTGGCTGACGGCCCGGCTGTCCCGGCTGTTCAAGCCGGTCGCCGCCGTCCTCACCCTGTGGACGGTCGCCGCCGTCGCGCTGCTGCTGTCGGGCACCGAGTTCGGCACCGTCCGCACGCTGGTGAAGCTGGCCCTGTCCCCCCTGTGGTTCCTCGTGGTGTTCGCGGGCCTGACGGCGGCGACCCCGCTGCTCGCCCGGCTCAACCCGCTCTGGCCGCTGGCCGTCGTCCTGCACGTGGACCTGCTGCGCTTCGGCCTCGGCGGCCCCTCCTGGCTGGGCTGGGTGAACGTGGCGGCCGGCTGGATGGTGCCCTACACGCTGGGCGCGGCCTGGACCCGGGGCGAGTTGGAGCGCCGCCACGTGGGCTGGATCCTGCTCGCCGGCGGTGCGGCGGCGAGCACGGGGCTCGTCGCGTGGGCGGGCTATCCGGCGTCGATGGTCGGCGTCCCGGGCGAGGGCATGTCCAACCTGGACCCGCCGACGCTGGCCGTCGTCACGTTCGGCCTGGCCCAGTGCGGTCTCGCCCTGCTGCTGCGCGAGCGGCTGCGGAGGGCGATGCGCCGGCCCGTGGCGTGGGCGGCGGTGGCGCTCGTCAACCTCTCCGCGATGACCGTCTTCCTCTGGCACCAGACGGCCCTGATGGCCACCACGGCCACCGGCCTCCTCGCCGGCCGGCTCCCCGGGCTGCACACCCGGCCCGACGACCTCGGCTGGGTCGGGGCCCGGCTTCTCTGGCTGCCCCTGTTCGCGCTGGCCCTCGCGGTCTGCTGGGCCGCCTTCCGCTCCTTCGAGCGAGGCGGCGGCCGGGGCCGCGGGTCGCGGGTGGTGCGGGCGCACCGTCCGTCCGACCGGGGCACAGCGGCGAAGGCGCGTCATGTCTAGGCTGGGCCGTGTGACGGACACGGGGGTGGGCCGCGCGCTGCGGGCGCGCGTCGGGGACTGGCTGCGGGTGCTGCGCCAGGATCTGTGGACGGTCCGGGTGGACCCGTTGCCGCCGTCCACGTGGCTGCTCTGGCTGCCGCACGGGCTGGTGTGCCTGGCCGCGTTCGGTGTCACCGTCGGCGCGGTGGGGCAGCTCGTCGACAACGGCGGGGTGGGTCTGCAGATCGCCTTCCCGCTCGGGCTGGCGCAGGGCGGTGCCATGGTGCTCGCGCTGTGGCGGCCCATCCCGGCGTGGTGGCTCTCGACGGCGGCCATGGTGCTGGGAGCCCTCGAGGTGCGCCGCCAACTGCTGGCAGGTGGCGCCCACGACTTCACCTGGCCCTGGACGTCGGCGGGGATCATCGAACACATGGCGGTGCTGCTGCTGCTCGCCCTGCGGGTGCGTACCCGGGTGTCCGTCGAGGCGCTCGCGCTGACCGTGCTCCTCACCTACGTCGTGCAAGGATTGCTGGGCGCGGCCGGCTATCAGCCCACCGGGGTGCTGGCGGTCACCCTGTTCGCCGTCGTCGTGGTCGTCGGCACAGCCCTGCGCGGCCGCCGCGAGGCCCGCGCGCAACTCGTCGAGCAGACCACGCTCACCGCCGAGGAGCGCACCCGGCGCACCCTGTTGGAGGAGCGCAGCCGCATCGCGCGGGAGCTGCACGACGTGGTGGCCCACCACATGTCGGTCATCTCCATCCAGGCGCAGGTCGCCCCGCACCTCGTCGAGAACCCGCCCGACGAACTCAAGGAGAACCTCGCGGGCATCCGGCAGAACGCCCTGGAGGCGCTGACCGAGCTGCGCCGGGTGCTGGGCGTGCTGCGCTCGGAGCACCCCGGGCCGGGGGAGCCGTTCGCCGACGCGGGTGACGAGACCACACCGCACGCCCCGCAGCCCACGCTCGACCGGCTCGACGCGCTGGTGGAGAACACCCGGGCGGCCGGACGCGAGGTCGTCACCGACATCAACGGCGAGCGGCGTCCGCTGCCGCCCGGCGTGGAGCTGTCGGCGTACCGGATCGTGCAGGAGGCGCTGAGCAACGCCCTGCGGCACGCTCCCGGCGCGAGGATCACGGTCCGTCTCACCTACGAGCCGGACGGCCTGGAGGTGGAGATCGTCAACGGCCGCCCGACCGGGCCACCACCGCCGTCGACGGGGGCGGGCCACGGACTGCTCGGCATGCGGGAGCGGGTCGCGATGCTCGGCGGCACCATGACGGCGCACCCGTGGCACTGGGACGGCTTCAAGGTCACCGCCTTCCTCCCGGACACCCCGCCCGCCGACGCCCCGGGCATCCATCACCCCACGGCCCCTCAGGGAGAGACCTCATGACGAGCGGTACCGGCAAACCCATCCGGGTTCTCATCGTCGACGACCAGGCGATGGTCCGGCAGGGCTTCACCGTGCTGCTCGGTACCCAGCCCGACATAGAGGTCGTCGGCGACGCGAAGAACGGTGAGGGCGGCATCGCCCTGGCCACGGAGCTCGCCCCGGACGTCGTCCTGATGGACATCCGCATGCCCGGGATCGGGGGCATCGAGGCCACCCAGCACATCACCTCGGCGCACCCGGACATGCGGGTGCTGGTGCTCACCACCTTCGACCTCGACGAGTACGTGTACGACGCGCTGCGCGCCGGAGCCTCCGGGTTCCTGCTGAAGGACGCGTCGTCGGAGCAGCTGGCCGAGGCGGTCCGGGTGGTCGCGGCCGGGGAAGCGCTGCTCGCCCCGGTCATCACCCGCAAGCTGATCGCCGAGTTCTCCCGGCTCGACGGCAAGCCCCGCGCCCCGCTCAGGGAGCGCGTCGGCGACCTGACCGAGCGGGAGACGGAGGTGCTCGCGCTGATCGCGCAGGGCCTGTCGAACGCGGAGATCGCCCGGCACCTGGTCGTGGCCGAGCAGACGGTGAAGACCCATGTGGGCCGGATCCTGGTGAAGCTGGGACTCAGGGACCGGACGCAGGCGGCGGTGTTCGCCTACGAGTCGGGGCTGGTGCGGCCGTCGGGGTACTGAGGGGTGGCCGACGAGACTCCGTAGTACCTGAGGGGGACGCCGAGGAACCCCTCTCCAAGGGGACGACCGGGACCCGGGGGCCGCATACCGTTCTGTACGTGACCGAGACGACTCACATGCAGACCACGCCGTCGGGGCCCGGGGCCAAACCGCGCAGCCCGGAGTACCGGGTGGCCGTGGACTCCCTGCGCGGACTGCGGCAGGACCTGATCCACGACGCCTTCGCCTACCGGCCGCTGCCGCGCAGGAGCACGGACGGGCGGATCATCCGGCGGCTGCCCGGCCGCCTGCGGGAGTACGCGATCTGGACGCCACACGCCCTGATGGCCGTGGCCGCCCTGATCACCCTGCTCATCACCGGCGCCGACACCGACGGCCACGTGCTCCTGGTCGGCCCCTTGACGGTGATCCCCGTCCTGCTGACCATGATCCGTCCGGTCGGAGCGTTCTGGGCGTCCATGGCCTCCACGCCGCTGGCCGTGCTAGGCAGCAACTGGGGCGGATGGCCTTGGGCCGCCGGCAGCTTCGTCTGCCACCTGACCGTGCTGACGGTCGTGGCCATGCGCACCAGGCCGCGCACGGCCGGGTGGATGTGGGGGCTGACGGCCCTGTACGCCCTGATCGCGGACAGCGGCATCGGCCCGACCTACTTCTACGGCACCAACTCCGCCCCCATGCTGATCTTCTCGGCCATGATCCTGCTCTGCGTCACCGTGTGGCACATCCGCCGCCACGCCGAGCAGGAGGTCACCGCCCAGCAGACGGTCACCGCGCACGAGCGCTCCCGCCGCACCCTGCTGGAGGAGCGCACGACGATCGCCCGCGAGCTGCACGACGTGGTCGCCCACCACATGTCGGTGGTCGCCATCCAGGCGGAGGCAGCGCCCTACCGGGTGGAGAACCCGCCGCCGGAGCTGGAGAAGGCCTTCGCCACCATCCGGGAGAACGCGGTGGCGGCCCTGACCGAGCTGCGCCGCGTCCTGGGTGTCGTCCGCGCCGAGGACTACGAGGCCCCGGACGCCCCGCAGCCCACGCTCGCCGACCTGGAAGGGCTGCTGGCCAATGTGCGGGAGGCCGGTCTGGGGGTCGAGAAGGTGGTGACCGGCGCGGTGCGCGAGCTGCCGCAGGGCGTGGAGCTGTCGGCGTACCGGATCGTGCAGGAGGCCTTGAGCAACACCCTGCGGCACGCGCCGGGCGCGAGTGCCCGTGTCGAGATCGGGTACGTTCTCGGCGGCCTGGGCCTGCGCATAGTCAACGGCCCGCCGCCGAACCCCGGCCTGATCAAGCCCTCGCCGGGCGCCGGGCACGGCATCACGGGCATGCGGGAGCGTGTGACGATGCTGAACGGCGAGATGACGGCGGGCCGGACGGACGACGGAGGTTACGAGGTGGCGGTGTTCCTGCCGGTCGCCCTGCCGGACGAGGACGACGCATGACCATTCGCGTGCTGATCGCGGACGACCAGATGATGGTGCGCGAGGGCTTCTCGGTCCTGCTGAACGCGATGCAGGACATCGAGGTCGTCGGCGAGGCGGTGAACGGCCGGGAGGCCGTCGCGAAGGTCCGCGAGCTCGCCCCGGACGTGGTGCTGATGGACATCCGCATGCCCGAGCTGAACGGCATCGAGGCGACCCGCGAGATCGTCGCCGCCGACGGCGCGGCGAAGGTGCTGGTGCTCACCACCTTCGACCTCGACGAGTACGTCTACCAGGCGCTGCGCGCGGGAGCCTCCGGGTTCCTCCTCAAGGACGCCTCGGCCCGCCAGCTCGCCGACGGGGTGCGGATCGTGGCTGCCGGTGAGGCCCTCCTGGCCCCCTCGGTGACCAGGCGCCTGATCACCGAGTTCTCGAAGCTCTCCGAGACCCCGCGCCTCATGCCCTCCGCGCAGGCGGCGTACGGCGACCTCACCGACCGGGAGACGGAGGTGCTGGTCCTCATCGCGCAGGGCCTGTCGAACGCGGAGATCGCCGAGCGGCTGGTGGTCGCCGAGTCGACGATCAAGACGCATGTCAGCCGGATCCTGGTGAAGCTGGGGCTCAGGGACCGGACGCAGGCGGCGGTGTTCGCCTACGAGGCGCGGCTGGTGACGCCCGGTTAGCCGGGGACGTCGCCCCGCAGGCCCTCGGGCCCGGGGGCGACAGGCCGGATCAGTCCAGCTGCATCGGCACGCAGTCGCTCACGTACGACTTGGAAACCCAGCCGGTGGTGCCCTTGGCCAGCCCGCTCTTCGACTTCTGGCCCAGCTTCAGCTTGATCCAGGAGCCCTTGGTGCCGACCTTCTTGCCCCAGTCGTTCTTGTGGAGGATGCCCTTGGACTTGTAGCCGGCGCCGGGACCCGTGCGGAAGTTCACGCCACTGCTCTTGTAGACGTAGTAGTAGACGCGCGGCTTGCACGGCATCTCGGCGGCGGTGGCGGCCGGGGCGCCGGCCGCGACCGCGCCGGCGGTCAGCGACAGGGCCAGCATGGCCGAGGCGGCCAGACGTGCGGGGACGCGGGTGCGGAACTTGGCTCGCTGCTGTGTCATGAAGTTCTTTCCTTGCGAAGGCAGGTGCCGCTCAGGCGGCACGCACAGCTTAACGATCTTGGTCTGGATGGTTGATCCCGCCTGTCCCGTCGGAACACCCCTGGTCAGATGCGGGGATGTGGGGCTAGCGTCCGTCCATGGCAGCTGCTTCCGACCTCGCGTTCGACCCGTGGGACCCGGCGTTCCTCGCCGACCCGTACCCCGCCTACGCCGAGCTGCGTGCCCGGGGCCGCGTGCACTGGTTCGAGCCCACGAACCAGTGGCTCGTCCCGCACCACGCGGACGTCTCGGCGCTGCTGCGGGACCGGCGCCTGGGCCGGACGTACCAGCACCGGTTCACGCACGAGGAGTTCGGCCGCACCGCGCCCCCGCCGGAGCAGGAGCCGTTCCACACGCTCAACGACCACGGGATGCTCGACCTGGAGCCGCCGGACCACACCCGGATCCGGCGCCTGGTGTCGAAGGCGTTCACGCCGCGCACGGTGGAGCGGCTGAAGCCGTATGTGCGGGGCCTGGCGGACGAGCTCGCCTCGGCCCTGGTCGAAGCGGGCGGCGGCGACCTGCTGAGGGACGTCGCCGAGCCCCTCCCGGTGGCGGTGATCGCCGAGATGCTCGGCATCCCGGAGTCCGACCGGGCCCCGCTGCGCCCCTGGTCGGCGGACATCTGCGGGATGTACGAGCTGAACCCGTCCGAGGAGACGGCGGCGAAGGCGGTCAGGGCGTCGGTGGAGTTCTCCGACTACCTGCGCGAACTGATCGCGGCCCGCCGCAAGGAGCCGGGAGAGGACCTCATCTCGGGCCTCATCGAGGCGCACGACGAGGACGACCGCCTCACCGAGCAGGAGATGATCTCGACGGCGGTGCTCCTCCTCAACGCCGGCCACGAGGCCACGGTGAACGCCACGGTCAACGGCTGGTACGCCCTGTTCCGCAACCCGGCCCGACTGGCGGCCCTGCGAGCGGACCACTCCCTGATCCCCTCCGCCGTCGAAGAACTGATGCGCTACGACACCCCGCTCCAGCTCTTCGAGCGCTGGGTCCTGGACGAGATCGAACTCGCCGGCACGACGATCCCCCGCGGCGCGGAGGTCGCCCTGCTCTTCGGCTCCGCCAACCACGACCCGACGGTGTTCGAGAACCCGTCCGCCCTGGACCTGGGCCGCGCCGACAACCCCCACATCTCCTTCAGCGCCGGCATCCACTACTGCATCGGCGCACCCCTGGCCCGTATCGAACTGGCGGCGTCCATGGGGGCGCTGCTGGAGAGGGCCCCGACACTGCGCTTGGCCGCCGAGCCCGCCCGTAAGCCGAACTTCGTGATCCGGGGGCTGGAGGGGCTGGCCGTGGAGGTGGGCTGATCACCCGTCGACTCGAACTCGACCCCGAGGAGCTGAGGCGTGGGACGGACCGACTCGCCGTCACGTGGTCATGTCCCGCCTCCGCAACCCCGCCAGCCCCGCAGCCACCAGCACCACCGCCAACCCGGTCAGCATCACCACCGGCCCCCACTCCATCTCCCCGCCCGGCAGCTTCGGCAGATGCCCGAACGGCGAGAGGTTCAGCACCATCTGCGGCACATCCAGTGCGGGGCCGACCCAGCCGATCAGGAGTGCCGCGCCGGCGACGCCCCAGGCCGCCGCCGCTCCCCGGGGCAGCACGCCGTGCAGCAGCACCGCCACCCCGCCCATCACCCACACCGCCGGCAGCTGCACCAGGCACGCGCCCAGGATCGGGCCGGTCTCCTTGCCGTAGCCGGCGGCCAGGCCGAGGCCGGCCAGGAGCATGATGAGTGCCGAACCGCCGAAGGCGATCACCAGGTGGCCCGCGGCCCACCGCAGGCGCCCGACCGCGTTCGCCAGCACCGGCTCCGCCCGGCCGGACGTCTC
Organism: Streptomyces sp. NPDC052064; assembly: GCF_055585925.1. Classification (NCBI taxonomy): domain Bacteria; kingdom Bacillati; phylum Actinomycetota; class Actinomycetes; order Kitasatosporales; family Streptomycetaceae; genus Streptomyces; species Streptomyces sp. NPDC052064. Next base: position 208,698 of record NZ_JBVJJE010000002.1, on the reverse strand, counting down.
CTCGCCGTGCAGGCGGAGCACCGACGCCACGATGTACAGCGCCGCGACCAGGCCGAGCATGCCGGTCATCGACGCCAGGAAGGTGTCCGTCAGGCCGGACCGGCCGCCCATCCGCTCGAAGATCCGCCTGGCGTTCTCGTTGTCGCCGACCAGGTCGGCCGCGCCCTCGGTCATGCCGCCGTAGACGACCCCGGCGAGGAGGAAACCGATGCTCCAGCCCAGCACGCTGCCCCGCTGCAACCGCCAGGCCAGCACGCCCGCGCTGCCCAGGCGGCCGGTCGCCGGGCCCGGCCGGGAGGGCAGGAAGCTCATGCCGAGGTCCCGGCGGCCCGCCAGCCCGTACGCCACCGCGCCCTGGAGGAGGGCTGCCCCGGCGAGCAGCGCCAGCACCCACCAGCGTTCGTCCGCGTACGGCCGCAGGTTCTCCAGCCAGCCGAGCGGTGACAGCCACGTCAGGACCGACGAACCTCCCCCGGTGCCGAAAGCCTGGGAGGTGCCCCCATCCGCCGCCGAGTCGCCCGCCGCGCGCAGCACGAACGCGGCGCCCAGCACCGCCGCCGTCAGACCGCGGACCAGCCGCGCGCTCTCCGTCAGCTGGGCGACGATCGCCGCCATCGTGGCGAAGACCATGCCGACTCCGGCGATGCCGAGTCCGAGAGCCAGTGCCCCGGTCGTACCCAGGCCGGCCAGGCCGGCCGTCAGCAGCAGCGCCAGTACCCCGTTCGCGACCGCCGCCGCCAGCAGGGCCGCCGTCAGGGCGGCCCGGCGGCCCACCATGCCGGACGCCACGAGCTCCTGACGGCCGCTCTCCTCCTCGTCCCGGGTGTGCCGGACGACGACCAGCAGGCTCATCACGGCGGCCAGGGCGCCCGCGTAGAGGCCGACCCGCCAGGCCGTCAGCGCGCCCAGCGATTCGCCGAAGACCGGGCCGATCATCGCGCGCAGCGAGGAGTTGGTCTCCATCTGCCGGATCAGGCCGGCGCGTTCGGCCGGGGTGCCGTAGAGGCCCTCCAGGGTGTTCGGCATGGAGAGGACCATCAGGGCGTTCACCGCGATCCACACCGGGATCATCAGCCGGTCGCGGCGCAGGGCGAACCGCAGCAGCGTGCCCGTCCCGGCCAGCTGGCGTGCGCTGCCGGGCCTTACCGCGAAGGTCGTCATCGGGCGTCCCCCAAGCTCTCGGCTTCGCTCGAGCAGGGGGGACCCCCAGCCTCGTCCTGGTAGTGCCGCAGGAACAGTTCCTCCAGCGTCGGCGGCGTCGACGTCAGCGACCGTACGCCCGACTCGCTCAGGGACCGCAGAACGGCGTCCAGCCCGTCGGTGCCGACCTGGAGCCGGACCCGGCGTCCCTGCACGTCGAGGTCGTGGACGCCGGGCAGGTCCGCCAGCCCGTCGGGCGGGCCCGCGAGTTCGGCGACGACACTGGTACGGGTCAAGTGACGCAGGTCGGCGAGCGAACCGCTCTCGACCGTACGGCCCTTGCGGATGATGCTCACCCGGTCGCACAGCTCCTCGACCTCGCTCAGGATGTGGGAGGAGAGCAGGATCGTGCGGCCCCGGTCGCGCTCCTGAGCCACACAGCGCTGGAAGACCTCCTCCATCAGCGGGTCCAGGCCCGAGGTCGGCTCGTCGAGGATCAGCAGGTCGACGTCCGAGGCGAACGCGGCGACCAGGGCGACCTTCTGCCGGTTGCCCTTGGAGTAGGTGCGGCCCTTCTTCGTGGGGTCGAGCTCGAAGCGCTCGATGAGCTCCGCGCGGCGCCGGGGGTCGAGCCCTCCGCGCAGCCGGCCGTAGAGATCGATGACCTCGCCGCCGGAGAGGTTGCGCCACAGCGTCACGTCCCCGGGGACGTACGCGATGCGGCGGTGCACGTCCACCGCGTCCGTCCAGGGGTCGTGGCCCAGCACCTGAGCGGCGCCCGAGTCGGCGCGCAGCAGGCCGAGCAGGATCCGGATGGTGGTGGACTTGCCCGAGCCGTTGGGGCCGAGGAAGCCGTGGACCTCGCCGGAGGCGACCTCCAGATCGAGCCCGTCGAGTGCATGCGTCCGTCCGAAGGACTTGTGCAGTCCGGAGACGGTGATGGCCTTCGTCATGCTTCAGAACGTACGCTTCTTTCAGAAATTTGTGAAGTTAAGGAAGGATGTGAATCGCGGATAGGATGAACCGCATGACGGAATCAGCCAGGGACGCGCGGGACGCGGAGGCAGTGTCGAGGTTCGTGGAGTCCTTCGCGGCGCACCTCGTCGAGGCCGGGATGCCGCGGATGCCCGCCCGGGTCTTCGCCGCGCTCCTCTCCTCGGACGAGGGCTCGATGACCTCCGCCGGACTGGGAGAGCAGCTGCGGATCAGCCCCGCGGCGGTGTCCGGGGCGGTGCGCTACCTGGCCCAGACGCACATGGTCTCGCGTGAACGGGAGCCCGGCTCGCGCCGGGAGCGCTACCGGGTGCGCGGAGACCAGTGGTACGAGGCCCTGACCAACCGCGACGCCGTCCTCAAACGCTGGGAGGAGGCCCTGCGCGAAGGCGTCACCAGCCTCGGCGCCGACACCCCGGCCGGCCGCCGCATGTCCGAGACGCTCGCGTTCTTCGAGTTCGTCGAGGCCGAGATCGTGGAGATGATGGAACGCTGGCGCGTGCACCGGGACAAGACGTTCGGGCAGGGATGACGAGCGGGTGGCGCTCACGGCGCCGCCGGCACCGTCAGCCCCCAGGCCCCCTCCCGGACCACCCACGTCCGGGTCCGTACCGGCCCCGACACCACCGTGTCCGCCCGGTAGCGGAAGTGGGCCCCCGACACCGTCACCGTCCGGCCCTCCGCGAGCAGGGGGGAGGCCTCGGCGCCCACCGACACCGGGCGGACCTCCACCGCGGCCACACCGGAGGCCGAGGGCGACACCGACACCGCCTCGACCGGCTGGTTCAGGTCGACGAGGGTTTCGCCGTCGACCTCGACCCGCAGCCGGGAGGGGCCGGGCTCGGGAGCCGAGGCGAGCCGGGACGGGCGGGCGGCCGGGACCAGGGTGCGCACCAGGGACTGGCAGGTCCGCAGCCAGGGGCGGCCCGGCGCGTCCTCGGTATCCGGCGCCTGAGCGTCGGCCGTCACCGGCGGTATCCGCAGCGCGCCCAGCACCACCCCGTCGCTGTCGTCCACCATCAGGTCCATCCGCCGCTCGACCCCGTCGAGCACCGCCCGCGCCGCCGCCACCGTCCCCGTCGGCACCCCCAGCGACCGGGCGAGGGACAGCGCGCCGCCGACCGGCACCACCGACAGCGCACATCCGGCCAGCTCCCGATGCCGGTGCAGCAGCGACACCGCGCGGATCAGGGCCCGGTCGTCGCCCACCACCACCGGGCGCCGCGAGCCCCGCCGGGCCAGCGCCCGGGCGAACTCCTCCGGCCCCTCCGGCAGGCACAGCTTGACGGCCGCACCCGCTCCGAGCACGTCTTTCGCGATCCGTACGGACTCGCCGTCCGACCGACGGGCGACCGGGTCGATGACCAACAGCAGCTGCTCGGACGTCGCGGAAGTCGCCACCTCGGCCATGCCTCGCTTCCTCGGGTAGCATCTTTGTGCAAGAGCCCCTTGCGCTATTGCGCCAGGGGCTTCGTCTATTCCGGGGCATCCGGTCCGACGGTTGGCGGCCAACGGCGGTCGCGGTGCACGCGGTTTCGTAGCTTCCGCGTTCGCCCTCGACCATGGACATGCCCCGCCCGGAAGGGGTGTACGCGCGTGCCCGCACTTGTGCTGCTCGGTGCTCAGTGGGGTGACGAAGGCAAGGGAAAGGCCACCGACCTGCTCGGTGGATCCGTGGACTATGTAGTGCGCTACCAGGGCGGCAACAACGCCGGCCACACGGTGGTCGTCGGCGACCAGAAGTACGCACTCCACCTCCTCCCTTCCGGAATCCTGTCCCCCGGCTGCACGCCGGTCATCGGTAACGGTGTCGTCGTCGACCCGTCGGTCCTGCTCTCCGAGCTGAGCGGTCTGAACGAGCGTGGTGTCGACACATCCAAGCTCCTCCTCAGCGGAAACGCGCACATCATCACGCCGTACAACGTGACGGTCGACAAGGTGACGGAGCGCTTCCTCGGCAAGCGGAAGATCGGCACGACCGGGCGCGGCATCGGCCCGACCTACGCGGACAAGATCAACCGCGTCGGCATCCGCGTCCAGGACCTGTACGACGAGTCGATCCTCACGCAGAAGGTCGAGGCGGCCCTCGACGTCAAGAACCAGATCCTCACCAAGCTCTACAACCGGCGCGCGATCGCCGTCGACCAGGTGGTCGAGGAGCTGCTGGGCTACGCCGACAAGCTCGCGCCGTACGTCGCCGACACCGTTCTGGTCCTCAACCAGGCGCTGGAGGAGGACAAGGTCGTCCTGTTCGAAGGCGGCCAGGGCACGCTCCTCGACATCGACCACGGCACGTATCCCTTCGTCACCTCCTCCAACCCGACCGCGGGCGGGGCCTGCACGGGCGCCGGCGTGGGCCCGACGAAGATCAGCCGCGTCATCGGCATCCTCAAGGCCTACACGACCCGCGTCGGCGCGGGCCCGTTCCCGACGGAGCTCTTCGACGAGGACGGCGAGGCCCTGCGCCGCATCGGCGGCGAGCGCGGCGTCACCACCGGCCGTGACCGGCGCTGCGGCTGGTTCGACGCGGTCATCGCCCGCTACGCGACCCGCGTGAACGGCCTGACCGACTTCTTCCTCACCAAGCTCGACGTCCTCACCGGCTGGGAGCAGATCCCGGTCTGCGTGGCGTACGAGATCGACGGCAGGCGCGTCGAGGAGCTCCCGTACTCCCAGACCGACTTCCACCACGCGAAGCCGGTCTACGAGATGCTGCCGGGCTGGAGCGAGGACATCAGCAAGGCCAAGTCCTTCGCCGACCTGCCGAAGAACGCCCAGAGCTACGTCAAGGCGCTGGAGGAGATGTCCGGCGCCCCGATCTCCGCGATCGGCGTGGGTCCGGGCCGGGACGAGACGATCGAGATCAACTCGTTCCTGTAGCCGAACCGAGCGGCATACGCCCTGCGTCCCGGTGACCCATGTGGTCGCCGGGACGTTCTGCTGTCTGCTCCCGATGGAGCAATCAAATGACTTATCGGGCAAATCTGGCCATACGCTGAGCTTGCGAATCGCAGCAGTCACCACCCGACGAGACAGAAGAAGTGAGTGCTATGCGCGTGATGCTCAAGGCGACGCTGGACACGGACAAGGGCAACGAGGCGATCCGGGCCGGCAAGATGCCGCAGATCATGCAGGAGGCCATGGAGAAGCTCAGGCCGGAGGCCGCCTACTTCGGCCCCGAGGGCGGTCGCAGGACCTGCTTCATGGTCTTCGACATGCAGGACAGCTCACAGATGCCTCCCGCGCTGGAGCCGTTCTTCACCGGCCTCAACGCCGAGGTCGAGGTGTTCCCGGTCATGAACAGCGACGACCTGCAGAAGGGGCTGTCCCAGCTGCGCTGACCCTCAGCTGAAGACGATCATCGACCCCTGGGCAAGACTCCGCGTCACGGCCGCGTGCAGGCCGAGCCAGACGTGGCGTTCCCGGGCGAACGGGCTGGGGTCGTACGGGGCCGGGACGGCGGGTTCCTCCAGTTCCGTGGGCACGAGCGGCGGTTGGGGCGCGGCCGGCGGGTTGGCCGGGTCGATCCCGATGGCGGGGGCGACCAGCTCCAGCTCCCGCAGCAGGGCATGGGAGGAGCCCAGCGGACCGCCGCCCGCGAGGAGCTCGTCGTCGGCGAGCGGGCTGGGGAAGTCGACGGGGACGTACGCGCCCGCGTGGTCGTAGTGCCAGACGAGGTGCGACTGCTGGGCCGTCGACTCGAACATCTCCAGCAACTGCTCGTAGTCGCCGCCGAGTTCGTCCACGGGCGTCACCGGCAGGCCGCACACCTGGAGCAGATAGGCGCGGCGCAGGAAGTGCAGCGCGTCGTAGTCGAAGCCCGCGACCGGGGCGACATCGCCCGACAGGCCCGGCATGTACTGGTACACCGGCACCGGCGGCAGCCCGGCCCCGGCGAGCACCTTGTTGTATTGCGCGAGTTCCTCGGCGAACGGGTTGTCCGGCGTGTGGCACAACACGTCGACGAGCGGTACCAGCCACAGGTCACAGGCCAAAGAAGGCTCCTCGCTCAGCTCGGTCGGTCGGGTGGCGCGGTGGTCAGGGAAGGGTATCGGTGCGGCGCGGAAGCGGCTCCTGCCGTGCATGTCCCATACCCATACGAACAGATGCGACGCAGGTCATTCTGATGCGAGGCGCTCGATCATGGCGATGGAGTGCGCGTTGTAGCGGGCGATGATCGCCCGCGCGGTGTCGTTGTCTCCGGCGATCAGCGCGTCGACCAGCTCGGTGTGACCGGCCCACAGCTCGCCGCGCAGATCGGTGAGCCGGCGCAGGTGCTGCACCGCGCACACCCAGGTCTGGACGCGCAGCCGGTGCAGGAAGTCGGCCAGGTAGGGGTTGCCGAAGCAGGCGCCGAGCTCGCGCCAGAAGCGCAGGTCGTAGCCGATGAGGACGGTGAGATCGCCGGCGGCGGCGGCCCGCTGCGCCTCCTCGCCACGCCTGCGGACCCCGGCCACGACGGCGGCGGCCCGGGGGTCGTCGGGCCGCACGGCGTTGGGGCGTCCTTCGGTCAGCGCGAGGAACATCCCCTCGATGACCAGGCCGCGGGCCTCGATCATGCCGCGGAAGTCCTCGACCGAGTACTCGTGGACGCGGAAGCCGCGGTGCTGGTCGGCGTCGAGGAGCCCCTGCGCGGAGAGGTCGACCAGCGCCTCCCGGACCGGCGTGGCGGACACCCCGTACTGCTCGGCGATCTCCTTGACCGTGAACTCCTGACCCGGCTGGAGCCGCCCCGCCAGCACCTCGTCACGAAGCGCGTCGGCGATCTGCTGTCGCAGGGTGCTGCGCGTCACGGCACCGTTGCCGGAGCTGCGGGGCATGGTCAGGGCGTCTCCCTCGTCGCGTTCGGGTGGCGTGCGCGTATATGTCTACGGGCACGCCACCTTACGCGTTCGAATGAGACGCGAGGATGTCTGTTACTGACGGGTTTACAGGCCTTTACCGCGTGTACTCGTCCGCTACCGAGAGCGCCGCGTCCAGGGCCGCGAGACCCTCCTTCAGCTCCGCCTCGGTGATGTTGCAGGGCGGCACCACGTGCGTCCGGTTCATGTTCACGAACGGCCAGAGCCCGCTGCCCTTCGCGGCGGCGGCGAAGGCGGCCATCGGCGCGTTCGCCTCCCCGGCCGCGTTGTAGGGCACCAGCGGCTCCCGTGTCTCCCGGTTCCGGACCAGCTCCAGCGCCCAGAACATGCCGACACCGCGTACCTCGCCCACGCTCGGGTGCCGCGCGGCCAGCTCACGCAGTTCCGGCCCGAGGACGGACGCGCCCAGCCGGGCCGCGTTCTCGACCACGCCCTCCTCAGCCATGGCGTCGATCGTCGCGACGGCGGCTGCGCAGGCCAGCGGATGCCCGGAGTACGTCAGACCACCGGGGTACGGCCGCTTCCCGAACGTCTCCGCGATCGCGCCGGAGATCGCGACACCGCCCAGCGGCACATACCCGCTGTTCACGCCCTTGGCGAAGGTCAGCAGGTCGGGCGTGACGCCGAACAGGTCCGCCGCGAACCACTCACCGGTCCGCCCGAACCCGGCCATGACCTCGTCCAGGACGAAGACGATCCCGTACTTGTCGCACAGCTCCCGCACCCCGGCGAGATAGCCGGGCGGCGGGACCATGATCCCGGCCGTTCCCGGGATCGTCTCCAGGATGATCGCCGCGACGGTCGAGGGCCCCTCGAAGGCGATCGTCGTCTCCAGGTGCTCCAGCGCCCGCGCGCACTCCTGCTCCTCGGTCTCCGCGTAGAAGCGGGAGCGGTAGAGGTAGGGCGCCCAGAAGTGCACGACCCCGGCGGTGCCGCTGTCGGAGGCCCAGCGGCGCGGGTCGCCGGTGACGTTCACGGCCTGCTGCGTACCGCCGTGGTACGAGCGGTACGCCGAGAGCACCTTGGGGCGCCCGGTGTGCAGGCGCGCCATCCGGATCGCGTGCTCGACGGCGTCGGCGCCCCCGTTGGTGAAGAAGATCTTGTCCAGGTCGCCCGGAGTCCGCTCGGCGATCAGCCGGGCCGCCTCCGACCGGGCCTCGATCGCGAACGCGGGGGCGAAGGTCGTCATCTTCGCCGCCTGCTCCTGGATCGCGGCGACGACCTTGGGGTGCTGATAGCCGACGTTCGTGTAGACGAGCCCGCTGGAGAAGTCGAGGTAGCGCCGGCCGTCGTAGTCCCAGAAGTACGCCCCCTCCGCCCCGGCGACGGCGAGCGGGTCGATGAGCTCCTGAGCGGACCAGGAGTGGAACACATGGTCACGGTCGGCGGCCTTGACGGCGGCACCGGCTTCGGGGTTCGGCTGAGGGGTCATGCGGGCGAGCGTAGGCGCGGGGGAGAGGGCGGTGAAATCGGCGGCCTGTCTGCCGTCGGCGGCATTCCGCGACAGGTTGTCCAGACGCGGAGGAGTGCATTGACAGCGTCCTGTCTAAATGTCAGGATGCTGTCATGCCCCCTCGGGGGTGAGTTCGGGTCTCAGGAGGAGCCATGAACGCCATCACAGGCCGCAAGCCCGTCCACCTCGCCGTCTACGACACCCTCGCCGACTGGGAGACGGGCCACGCCACGGCCCATCTCGCCCGCGCCGGATACCGGATCCGTGCCGTCGGCCCGTCCACGGACCCGGTCACCAGCATCGGCGGACTGCGCATCCAGCCCGACACGGCCCTGGACGACGTGCGGCCCGAGGACAGCTCCCTGCTGATCCTCCCGGGCGCCGACCTCTGGGACACATCCGGCGACCTGGCGCCCTTCGCCCGCAAGGCCCGGGCGTTCCTCGACGCGGGCGTGCCGGTCGCCGCGATCTGCGGTGCCACCGCCGGACTCGCCCGGGAGGGCCTGCTCGACGACCGCGACCACACCAGCGCGGTCTCCTTCTACCTGGCCGCGACCGGCTACGCGGGCGGCGAGCGCTACGTCGAGAGCGACGCCGTCACCGACGGAAACCTCGTCACCGCGGGCCCGACCGAGCCCGTCGCCTTCGCCCGGGAGATCTTCCGGCTGCTCGGGGTGTACGAGGGCGAGGTGCTCGACGCCTGGTACCGGCTGTTCCACGACTCCGACGCGGAGGCGTACGCCGTACTGGAGAAGGCCGGGGCGGCATGAGCCGGGAGCGTCAGGACCTGTTCAGCCGCAGCGCCCTCGGGGTGTTCCGGCTGAACGGCCAGTTCATCGCCGTGGCGGAGGAACTGGCCCGGCCCGCCGGGCTGACCGCCGCCTGGTGGCAGGTGCTCGGCGCGGTCCTCGGTGAGCCGCTGCCCGTCTCCGGCATCGCCCGCGCCATGGGCATCACTCGGCAGAGCGTGCAGCGGATCGCCGACCTGCTGGTGGAGCGCGGGCTCGCGGAGTACCGGCCGAATCCCGCGCACCGCCGCGCCAAGCTCCTCGCGCCGACCGAGGAGGGGCGTGCGGCCATCGCTCGTATCGGCCCCGGGCACGCGGCGTTCGCCGACCGGCTTGCCGAGGCGTTCGGGGAGGCGGAGCTGGCGGAGGCGGTGCGGGTGCTGGAACGGCTGTCGAAGGTGCTCGACCGGGCGGGGTCGCCTGTTACGGAACCGTAGACATCATCCGGGCCGCCCCGCCCGGGCTCCCCACTATTCTCGGTCCGTTGCTCACGTGTGGGGGGAAGGCGGCTGAGCGATGGAGAAGCTGGGACCCGGGGATCCGCAGCGTATTGGTGCCTATCGGCTGCTGGCGCGGCTCGGCGCGGGCGGCATGGGGCAGGTGTATCTGGCCCGCTCGGAGCGGGGCCGTACGGTCGCCGTGAAGCTCGTGCGCGAGGAACTGGCCGCGCAGGAGGAGTTCCGGGAGCGCTTCCGGCAGGAGGTGCGGGCCGCGCGGCGGGTCGGCGGGTACTGGACGGCGCCGGTGCTCGACGCGGACACCGAGGCGGCGGTGCCCTGGGTGGCCACCGGGTACGTCGCCGGGCCGAGCCTCCAGCAGGTCGTCGGGCACGACCACGGTGCCCTGCCCGAGCGGACGGTCCGCATCCTCGCGGCCGGGCTCGCGCACGCGCTGAAGGACATCCACGCCGCGGGCATCGTCCACCGCGACCTCAAGCCGTCCAACGTCCTGGTCACCATCGACGGCCCACGCGTCATCGACTTCGGCATCGCGCGCGCCCTGGAGACCGTGACGGACGTCGGACTCACACGCACCGGCGCGCTCGTCGGATCGCCCGGTTTCATGGCGCCCGAGCAGGTGCGCGGCGACCGCATCACCCCGGCCTGCGACGTCTTCTGCCTCGGCTCGGTCCTCGCCTACGCCGCCACCGGCGCCCTGCCCTTCGGCACCGCCGACAGCGGCGTGCACGCCCTGATGTTCCGCATCGCCCAGGAGGAACCGGACCTGGAGCGCCTCCCCGAGGGCATCGCCGACCTGGTCCGCGACTGCCTGCGCAAGGACCCCGCCGCACGCCCGTCCCTCGACCGCATCCTGGAACGCACCGGCGCGGACGACACCGTCTCCGACGGCCGCGCCCTCGACCCCTGGCTGCCGAGCGCCCTGGTAGCCCAACTCGGGCGGCACGCGGTGCGGTTGCTGGACGCGGAGGAGCCGGAGGGGGAGGCCGCAGGAGAGCGGGCCGGTGCCGCCGGCGCCCCTGGGGAGCAGCAGGGCTCCGGTCCTGACGAGAGTCCCGGCCCCGACCCGACACCCGAACACGCCCCCGCCGCCGACGAATCGTCCCCGAGCCCCGCGCTGCCCCCGGCCCCCGCGACGGCGCCCGCCGCACCCTCCGGCCCCCCTCCGCCTGGCCGCCCGGGCGAGGGACCGCCGCTGAACCACCTGCCCACCATGGTCGCGGGCCAGAGCACCGCCCCGCCGTCCCAGCAGACACCCCCGCCCCCGTACCCGGCGTACGGCTACCCTCAGCAACACCCGCAGCCCGGCACCCCGGGCGCCGCCCAGCCCTACCCCCCGGCCTACGGCGGCCTCGGCTCCACCCCGCCCTACGGCCCGCCGCCGTACGGCACCAGCCCGCCCTACGGCACGACCCCGCCCTACGGTCCGCCGCAGGAGCCGGTGCGAAGAAACGGCCGTTCCACCGCGCTGCTCGTCGTGATCGCCCTGGTCGTCGCGCTGGCCGCGGGCGGCTCGGTGTACGCCCTGATGCAGGGCGGCGACGGCGACCGGGCCGGCGGCGACCCCACCCCCACGCAGAGCACCGGCGCGCCCCCGACCACGCCGGGCTCCTCCCCGACGACCTCGGAGCCGGACACCTCCACCCCTCCGGCGGACGGCTCGATCCCGACGGCGTACCTGGGCACCTGGGCCACGACCATCGACAACGCCGACGGCCGGCACACCCGCCGGCTGACCATCCAGCAGGGCGAGCCCGGCGACACGGTCCTGTCCCTCGTGGCCGACGGCCCCACGGACGGGGGCGGCAGCTACCACTGCGTGTTCGAGGGCGAACTGACCGACGCCCCCGACGCCGACGGCCCGGTGAGGATCGGCCCGTCCGCCGTGACCGTCGGGCAGCCGCGCACCGCCTGCACCCCGGGTGCCGCCACCGAGGTCACCGTCCTCCCGAACGGCACACTCCAGCGCGTGAACGCGAGCAGCGGGGAGAGGCTGACGTACACGAGGCAGTGATCAGAGGTAGTGACCAACTCGCGGTTCCCCCACAGTCGTTGAACGTACGGCGAATTCAAGCCGACGAATACCGGATACCCGCTCGTACAGCCGTACGGTGACCAGACGATCGAATTCGTCCGGCGGCGGGGGCACCGACGATGGAGTGGCTGAGCACGGAGAACCTCGTGGCCGTGGCGACGGCCGTTCTCGGCATCATCGCCTCGGGCGTCATGGTCTGGTACGAACGCCGGGTGCCGCGCCGCAAACGGATCGGCTACCGCGTTCAGATGGACAACCACATCGGCGACGACGTGCGCTCGGGCCGCGCCAACCGCCGCCTCGGACTGTTCGACGAGGCTCCCGGCATGTCCGACGCGACCCTGGTCCTGCTGCGCATCGAGAACGACGGCTCGCAGGGCATCGACCGCGACGACTACACCGGCCCCGAACTCCACGGCCTGACCGCGGTGTTCGCCGGACGCACCGTCCGCGGCGTCTCGGTCACCCAGCCGTCGGACACCGACCACCTCATGGACCACTTCACCCCGGCGGGCGGCTTCGCCTACGACGGCAACACGCTGCGCATCCCGCGCGTCCCGCTCAACCGCGGCGACCACTTCAAGCTGCTCGTGCTCCTGGCCGGCGGCGACGTCGGCGACGACATCCGGCTGGTCGGCGGTCTGCGCGACGGCGAGGTGCACCCCAACCGCAGCGCCACGCCGGACGACAAGCCGCCGCTGTTCAGCCGGGCGGCACGGCTGATCACCATCGCGCTCACGGCGAGCGTGGTCACTCTGGCCGCGATCGTCGTCGCCCAGGACGACACTCCGCCCCCGATCGGCTGCGCGAGCGGCAGGCTCACCCTCACCGGCTCGACCGCGTTCGCGCCCGTCCTGCGCGAGGTGGCCGGGAAGTACGAGCGGGACTGCGGCGGCGACCCCGTCATCGACGTGGACACGCACGGCTCGACGGCCGGGATACGGGAACTCGCGGCGGCGGGCGCGCAGGCAACACGGGACGGACAGGGCTCACCGCCGGTGGTGGCCCTGTCGGACGGCCCCAAGCCGGCCGGCCTGCCCGAACTGCGCGAGAACCGGGTTGCGGTGTCGGTCTTCGCGCTCGTGGTCAACGACGACGTACGCCTGACGAACCTGTCCACGAACGACGTACGGCGCCTCTACCGGGGCGAGATCCGCAACTGGCGGCAGCTCGGCGGCCCCGACCTGCCCGTGCACCTCGTCAGCCGGGACGCCAACTCCGGGACGAGACAGGTGTTCCAGCGCCGGGTGCTGGGGCGGGGAGAGATCGCCAACTCCTCCGTCGACTGCGTCCACAAGGACGACCCGACGGCGGCCGTCATCCGCTGCGAACTCGACTCGACGGACCAGGTGCTGACCATGGTCGCCGGCCTGCCGGGCGCCATCGGCTACAGCGAACTCAACCTGTCCGCCCGCGCCAAGGGCCTGCACTCCCTGCGCCTGGACGGCGACCCCGCCTCCGCCGACGCCATCGAACACGGCACGAGCGACTACCCCTACCGCGAGATCGAGTACGCCTACACCTACGGCCGCCCCCCGGCCGACTCCCTGGCGTCGAGCTTCCTCACCTACCTGTCCCGCGGCAACGGCCAGGACGTCATCCGCACGCACGGCCACCTACCGTGCTGGACACCGGAGGGCCTGTCCCTGTGTGCGCAGGACTGAGCCGCCCCCGCGCCCTCTTGCCCAGACTTGGCGTGTCCACAACCATGGGGCGAAGTCGGCCGGCACCCCAGCCCCGGGAGGACGCATGCGCCCCAGCAGGAGAACGGTCCTGACCGCGACGGCGGCGGCGGGAGCGGCAGGGGCGACGGCGGGCACGGTCGCGGCCGCACCACAGCCGGGAGCCGGCCGCCCCCCTGCCACGGCCCAGCGCCCCACCCGCGAACTCCGCGCCCTGCTGCGGGAGGTCGACCCGGCCCGCATCGAGCGGACGGTCCGCAAGCTCGTCTCCTTCGGCACCCGCCACACCCTCTCCTCCCAGGACGACAAGGCCCGCGGCATAGGCGCCGCCCGGGACTGGCTCCTCTCCGAACTCCGCACGTACGCCGCCGTGTCCGACGGCCGGATGACGGCGGGGCTCCAGTCGTACGTCCAGGAACCGGCCCCGCGCATCCCGGCCCCCACCCGCATCACGAACGTCATCGCCACACTCCGCGGCTCGGTCACCCCCGACCGCGTCTACGTCGTCGCCGGCCACTACGACTCCCGCGTCACGGACGTCATGGACGCCACGTCCGACGCCCCCGGCGCGGACGACGACGCCTCGGGCGTGGCCGTGGTCCTGGAACTGGCCCGGGTCATGGCGAAGCGCCGCCCGGCGTCGACGATCGTGTTCGCGGCGGTGGCGGGGGAGGAACAGGGCCTGTACGGATCGGGCCACATGGCGCAACAGCTGAAGGCCGCCGGGGCGGACGTCCAGGGGATGTTCACCAACGACATCGTCGGCAGCGCCACGGCCGACGACGGCACGCGGGACCCGTACACGATCCGCCTGTTCGCCGAGGGCGTCCCGTCCTCCGAGACCGAGGAACAGGCGGCGATACGGCGCTCGGTGGGCGGCGAGAACGACTCCGCGACCCGCCAGCTGGCCCGCTTCGTCCGCGACGTGGCCGACAACGACGCGACCGGCCTGCACGTCCGTGTGATCCACCGCCGCGACCGCTACCGCCGGGGCGGCGACCACATCCCGTTCCTCGAACGCGGCTACCCGGCCGCCCGCTTCACCGAACCGGCCGAGGACTTCGCCCACCAGCACCAGGACGTACGCGTCGACGACACGGGCAAGCAGTACGGCGACCTGCCGGAGTTCTGCGACTTCGACTTCATCGCGAGGGTGGCCCGGGTCAACGCGGCAACCCTGTGGACCCTCGCCCAGGCCCCCGGCACGCCGAGGGGCGCGAAGATCGTGACATCGACCCTCACGAACGCCACGGAGCTGGTCTGGACCCGGGGCACGGAACCCGACCTGTCCGGCTACGAGATCGTCTGGCGCGAGACGACGGCCCCGGAGTGGACCCACGTCATCCCGGCAGGCGACACTACGACCTACGAGGTGGACCTGTCGAAGGACAACGTGTTCTTCGGGGTACGTGCGGTGAACCGGGCGGGCCTACGCAGCCCCGTGGCGTTTCCCGACCCCGCTTGACCGCGGGCATTCGTGCCGCCTCCTGGGGCGGCACGGGTGGGCGCGGGCGGCACCCCGGAGCGCCGGGTTGCGCACCCACCCCGGCCTCGGCAGCAGCCCCGAGCGCCGGCAGACCAAGGCTCGCTCACCGCGGCTCCGGCGGCCGCTGCCGAGGCATGTTCGGCCTGGCGCCCCCCGCCGGCGGCACGGAGAACCGCCCATTGAAACCTCCCGTCTCGGCCCCGCGCCCACCCCCCGAGAACACCACCGCCTGCAATCCCACAGGCGCACCCCCGCTCCGAAACTCCCCCACCCACTCCGCCGTCTCCCCCCGCACCAGCTCACTCACATCCTCGGAGAACCTCCGCAACACCCCAAGACACCGCTCGGCCGCCTCACTCGCCGTCCCCTCCGCCGGCCCCAGAACCTCCCGCACACTCTCCGCCGCCCAGTCGAACTGCAGCGCCTGCAACCGCCGCTGCACGGCCTGCGCGGTAGCCACATCCCGCATCCACCCCGTCGTCACGCCGAAGTACCGGTCGACGGCGACACACGCCACCCCCAGCAGCAGCGCCAGACAGCCCCAGGGCGCGATTCCGCCCGCGACCCCGGTCAGATCCAGCAGGGGCAGCGCGATCCCGGTGACCGCCCCCACCGCGGTCCCGCAGCGCAGCACCCGCGCGCACCGCCGCTTCCACACCCGGTCCTCGAGATACCAGGCCGCCGTCTGAAGCGCCCCGCGCTCCACCCACCGGTACAGCTCGTCCAGCCGGACCGCCGGCTCCCCCCAGTCCCCGAGCGGGAAGGTCCGCCCGGTCAGATCGCCCGGCCGCAGCCGGGCCGCCTCCTCGCCCCGTCCGTCCTGAGGCGGCCCCTCGGGCTGCATCTCCGGCTGACCCACCCGGCACTCCCTACTGACCACGCTGCGTGACAAGCGACACACATGACGCACAGGACACAGATGACACCTGGCACACAAGCCACGTCATACGTGCGTCCTGTACGCGCCGGACCCTTCCTACCCCCCAATGGGTGGCGAAGATGCGTCTTTCGCCTCTTTTCCGCCCGGAAGTATTCCTTGATCAGTTTTAGGGCGCGAGGGGAACTCACTCGAAAGAGTGCTGGGGCGACGGCAGGCCCGACCACGTAGGCTCGTGCCGAACGGGAAAACCCGTACCGAGCAAGGAGCTGATCGTGATCCCCGGTGGTGGCCAGCCCAATATGCAGCAGCTGCTCCAGCAGGCCCAGAAGATGCAACAGGACCTGGCACAGGCGCAGGAGGAACTGGCGCAGACGGAGGTCGACGGCCAGGCGGGAGGCGGCCTCGTGACCGCGACCGTCACCGGCGCCGGCGAGCTGCGCAACCTGAAGATCGACCCGAAGGCGGTGGACCCGGAGGACACCGAGACCCTCGCCGATCTGGTCGTGGCGGCTGTGCAGGCGGCCAACGAGAACGCGCAGGCGCTCCAGCAGCAGAAGCTGGGCCCGCTCGCGCAGGGTCTGGGCGGCGGCGGCATCCCGGGTCTGCCGTTCTGAGACGCGTACCGCCTTCCTCGGACGGGCGGCTGACAACTACGGTACGTACGGGAAGGTCGTACGGCGCGAACGACCTCGATGACCCAGGAAAGGCAGTCCGTTGTACGAAGGCGTGGTCCAGGACCTGATCGACGAGCTGGGGCGGCTGCCCGGCGTCGGTCCGAAGAGCGCCCAGCGGATCGCCTTCCACATCCTGCAGGCGGAGCCCACGGACGTACGACGGCTCGCCCAGGCCCTCATGGAGGTCAAGGCGAAGGTCCGCTTCTGCGCGACCTGCGGCAACGTCGCGCAGGAGGAGCTGTGCAACATCTGCCGCGACGCCCGCCGCGACCCCGCCGTCATCTGCGTCGTCGAGGAACCGAAGGACGTCGTGGCGATCGAGCGCACGCGTGAGTTCCGGGGCCGCTACCACGTCCTGGGCGGCGCGATCAGCCCGATTGACGGGGTGGGGCCGGACGACCTGCGGATCAGGGAACTCCTGGCGCGCCTGGCCGACGGCACGGTCACGGAACTCATCCTCGCCACGGACCCGAATCTCGAAGGCGAGGCGACAGCCACGTACCTCGCCCGCATGATCAAGCCCATGGGCCTGAAGGTCACCCGCCTGGCCAGCGGCCTCCCGGTGGGTGGCGACCTGGAATACGCGGACGAGGTGACCCTCGGTCGCGCCTTCGAGGGGAGACGACTCCTAGATGTCTGACGCCACGCTGCACGCGACCGACCAGAACCCGGACGACTTCGCGGTCCAGATCGCGGACCAGGTCGAGAGTTTCCTGGTCGCCGTCATGGAGATCGCGAAGGGCGACGAGCCGGAATCGGCCGTCCCCTTCCTGCTCCTGGAGGTCTCCCAACTCCTCCTGGCCGGCGGCCGCCTCGGCGCGCACGAGGACATCGTGCCGGACGAGCGCTACGAGCCCGACCCGGGCCCCGAGCCCGACGTCGACGAGCTCCGCGAGAACCTGGCCCGCCTCCTCGACCCGATCGACGTCTACTCGGAGGTCTTCGACCCCTACGAGCCCCGCAAGGCTCCGGTCCCGGCCCGTATCTCCGACGACCTCACCGACGTCATCACCGACCTGCGCCACGGCATGGCCCACTACCGCGCGGGCCGCACCACGGAGGCCCTGTGGTGGTGGCAGTTCTCCTACTTCTCCAACTGGGGCTCCACCGCCTCCGCGACCCTCCGGGCCCTCCAGTCGGTCCTCGCCCACGTCCGCCTCAACCAGCCCCTGGCCGAACTCGACGGCCTGGACACGGACCAGGACATGGGCGACGACACCCTGGAGATCGAGGCGGGCAGGGTGATGGCGGAGGAGATCGCGGAGCCGCTGGGCCTGCGCCCGGCCAAGTAACCCCCCCCGCCTCAACGGCTTTCCTCACCACAGCCCGGCCCCGAGCGCGATGATGGCCGTATGACCGGTCAGTCGAAGGCATGGATGTGGACGGGCATCGGGCTCTGTGCCGCCGGTGCCCTGGGGCTTGTCGTCGGCGCCGTCCTGGACGTCGAGGCGGCGGATCCCTGGGCCAGTGTGGCCGGCGGCGTCGCCGCGCTGCTCGGGCTGGCGCTCGCGGTGTACGCCGGTTTCCGGGGTTCGACGGGCGGAGAGGGCGGCCCGTCCGCCGGTACGACGGTGACCGCGAGCGGTACGCGGTCGGTCGCCGCAGGGGGGAGCATCCGCACCGTGGCGACGGGAGACGGAACATCCGTGCGCTCCCCGGGGCCCGTTCCGCCGACCCCGCCCGCTCCTTCCCCCGCCGCGGGTGGCTCCGTCACGGCCTCCGGTGACCGTTCGGTCGCGGCCGGCGGTGACATCGGGAGCGTGTCGACGGGGGACGCATGAGCCACGGGTCGGCGCAGGCCCGCGGGGAACGGACCGTCGCGGCGGGCGGGAACATCGGCCAGGTGGCCACGGGCGACCACGTCACCCAGCGGACCACGCTGCTGCCACCCGAGGCCCTGGCCATGGGAACGGACAGCGGGCGCGTGTGCCATCTGCCCCACCGCACGGCTCTGTTCGTCGGACGGGAACGGGAACTCACCAGGCTGGACGAGGCGTTCGGCACCGCACACGGGGTCGTGGTGCACGCCGTCCACGGCCTGGGCGGGATCGGCAAGTCGACGCTCGCGGCACACTGGGCGGCCCGGCGCGTGGCGGACTTCAACCCGGTGTGGTGGATCACCGCCGAGACCCCGGCCGACCTCGACGCCGGCCTCGCCGCCCTCGGCCGGGCCCTCCAGCCCTCCCTGGCCGGGACCCTGCCCGAGGAAGCCCTGCGCGAGCGCACCCTCCAGTGGCTCGCCTCCCACGACGGCTGGCTGCTCGTACTGGACAACGTCTCCGACCCGGCCGACGTCAAGGCCCTGCTCGACCGGGCTCCTTCCGGCCGGTTCCTGATCACCACCCGGCGGGAAGCGACGGGGTGGCGCGGCATCGCCGAGCCGCTGAGTCTCGACGTACTCGAACCGGCCGAGGCCGTCGAGCTGTTCACGAAGATCTACGACGGCCCTGCCGACGGAGTCGGGGAACTGTGCGACGAACTCGGCTGCCTGCCGCTCGCGATCGACCAGGCCGCCGCGTACTGCCGGGAAGCGAGGATCACCCCGCGGACGTACCGTGAGCTGCTCGCCCGGTACCCGGCCGACATCTACGCCGCCACCGCGGAGGGCGGTGAGGCACAGCGCACCGTCGGACGCGTCTGGCGCGTGACATTGGACCGGCTCGACGACACCCCCTTGGCCCTGATCGTGCTGTTCACGATCGCCTGGTGGGCGCCGGACGGGATCCAGCGCCGCTACCTGAAGGCGCTCGACGAACCGCTTCCGGTGACCGAGGCGGTGCGGCGGCTCGCCGCCCACAGCCTGATCACCCTGCACGGTGACACCCTCTCTGTGCACCGGCTGGTCCAGGCCGTCGCCCGCACCCCGGACCCCGCCGACCCCTACCGGGACGCGGAAATGATCGACTTCTGCCGGGAGGCCGCCGTGAAGCTGCTCTTCGGCGCGCTGCCCAGGGAAGCGAGACTCACCCAGGATTTCCGGGAGCTCACCACGCACATCGAGGCGCTCGCCGGCCACACTGACCCCGCGACTGACACCCTGCTCTCCACGCTGCTGTTCATGCACGCCGCGGCCTACCTGCACAGCAACAACTCCACCGACCGCGCGGCCGTGCTGGCCGAGCGCGCCAAGCCCGCGGCCGACCGCATCTGGGGCCGTGGGGACAGCAGCGCCCTGAACGTGGCAGGGCTGCTGGCCAGGTGCTCGGAGGAGCAGGGGGACCACGCGCGGGCTCGTGCCCTGCTCGAACAGGCGCTGGCGGACAGCCTGGAGCACAACGGCCCCGCGGATCCGGCGACCTTCCGCATGCGCAGCTGGCTCGTGCAGTGCCTGACGCGCGTGGACCGCTCCCGGGCCGGGGCAGCGGCCCAGGAGTACGCCGCCGAGGCGACGCGCCTACTGGGTCCCGAGCACGCCGAGACCTTCGAGGCGCGGCTGCACCTGTACTGGGTAGCCGAGTTGTGGCCGAAGAGCCCCGAAGTCGAGGCGTATCTGGCAGAGGCCAGAAGACTGCTGGGCGAGGACCACGTGTCGACCAGGCGGCTGGAAAAGCAGAGTGTGGTCGCCGCGCTGGTCGCCGGTGAGACGCAAGAGGCCCTGGGACGGGCGGAGCGGCTCGTGGCCAGGTGCCTGCGGGTCGTCGGGGACCAGCACGGGGAGACGCATGCCGCGCGCCTGCTGCGCGCCGGCCTCGTGGCCCTCACCGGTGACCCGTCGCGCGCCCGTGAGCTCGTGTTCGACATCGGGCAGCCGTTCCAGACGACACTGTCGCTGCCCCCCACCGAGAATTGCAGTCGGCTGGTCCGCGCACTCGCCGCGGCGCTCACCCCGCGGAAATCCTGACCGTCCGGTCACGCCTCGTGATTTTCCTGCTCCTTGTACGCCCCCTGTACGTCGGCTGCACGGCCCCTAACCGGTGAAACGCGAATCTGGAGTCACTTCCACCGCAGAGGAAGCGGAGGTAAGTCAACTCCCCTCGATCTCACCGGAGATGAAGATGACCCGTCGCCCCGCAGCCACGTCCGTACGCAAGCGCGTCGCCGTCGCCACCGCCGTGGCCGTCCTCGCCGCCGGCACCTTCGCCGTCGGAGCCGGAGTCGCCGGAGCCGACGCGCGCGGCCAGTCCGAGAAGAAGTCCGCCAAGACGGCCACCAAGGCGCAGGTGCTCGGGCTGTTCGACCAGTGGAACGCGGCGCTTGCGACCGGCGACCCGCAGAAGGTCGCCGACCTGTACGCGAAGGACGCGGTCCTGCTGCCGACCGTCTCCGACAACGTCCGTACGGACAGAGCCGAGATCGTCGACTACTTCGAGCACTTCCTCCAGAACAAGCCGGTCGGCACGAAGATCGAGTCGGTCGTCAGTGTTCTCGACCGGAACACCGTGATCGACACCGGTGTGTACGAGTTCGCGCTCACCGACCACGAGACGGGTGCGAAGAACACCGTCAAGGCCCGCTACACGTACGCCTACGAGAAGCAGCCGAACGGCACGTGGCTGATCGTCAACCACCACTCCTCGAAGATGCCCGAGGGCTGACCGCCCGGAGGGTGATCGTCACGCACAGGCCGCCGCGGGGAGCGTCCGTCAGCACCACGGTCCCGCCGTCGTCCGTCGCCAGTTGCCTGACGACGGCGAGACCGAGACCGGAGCCGCCCTTCCCGGTCAGGCCCTGGCCGCGCCAGAAGCGGTCGAAGGCGCGGGACTTCTCGGCGTCCGACATGCCGGGCCCCTCGTCCAGGACCGACACCCCCACCACATCGCCCCGGGGGTCCACCCGCACGGTGATCGTCCCGCCGTCCGGTGAGACCTCCAGGGCGTTGGAGAGCACGTTGTCCAGCATCTGGTCCAGATGACCGGGGCTGGACAGCACAGACGGCCGGCCGTCGATACTCCCCCTGAGCGCGACGGTGACTCCGCGCTCGTCGGCGGCCGGTCTCCACACGGCGAGCCGCTCCCGCACGATCTCCACCAGCGGGAGCGGCTCGGCAGCCGTCACCTTCGCCTCGGCCCGGGCCAGCACCAGCAGGCCGTTGACCAGGCGGTTCATCCGGACGACCTCGGCGGTGGCCTGCTCCACGTCCTCCCGTACGAACTCGTCGTCCACACCGTCCGCGATGTTGTCCAGGGACAGCCGCAGGGCCGTGAGCGGGGTGCGCAGCTGGTGCGAGGCGTCCGCCACGAAGATGCGCTGGGCCGCGATCAGCGTGTCCAGGCGTTCCGCGCCCTGGTTGAGCGTGCGCGCCAGCGTCTGGGTCTCAGGCGGGCCCGTCACGGGGGAGCGGGCGGTCAGGTCGCCGTCGCTGAACTTGCTCGCCATGTCGTTGAGCTGGCGCAGCGGGCGGGTGAGGCGGCGCGCCACGCCCGCGCCGAGCAGGGCGGCCACCACGAGGACCAGCACCGCGAGGACAGCCCGGAAGCCCCAGATCGTCCACAGGCGGTCGGTCATATCGTCCGTCGAGTAGACGATGCGCACGGCGCCCACGGCGCGGTCCTCCCCGGCCGTCTTGGCGGGGACGGTGATCACCAGCTCGGGACCCCAGATGAAGGAGGAGCCCCAGTCGGTCGTCGAACGGTTCCGGTCGAGGGCCGCGGTCAGGGCCGCGTCCTCCCTCGCCCGGAGCAGGCCCGGCGCGCAGCCCGGGGCTCCGGTCACCTGGACGTCGCCGGGCGTCTCGGCGGCGTACGCGGTGGCCATCTTCTGGAGTGCCTCGCACGAGGTGGTGTCGCCGTTGGCCAGCAGCAGCGCCATGGTCTCGGCCTCGCGCACCACGGATTCCTCGGTGTCGCCCCGCAGTTGGGCGGTGAGGGAGAAGGCCACCGGCACCGTGAACAGGGCGATGGCGATCGCGACGAGGAAGATGTAGCTGCGGACGAGCTGGCGGATCATGAGGCGTCGCTGTCCGCGCTCGTGTCGCCGCCGCTGTCCTCGACGATCTCCAGCCGGAAGCCGACCCCGCGCACCGCCTCGATCGTGATCGCCCCCGCCAGCTTCCGCCGCAGCGCCGACACGTGCACGTCCAGCGTCTTCGTCGGCCCGAACCAGTTGGCGTCCCAGACCGCTTCCATGATCTGCTCGCGCGACATCAGCGCCCCGGGCTCCTCGGTGAGGAAGGCCAGCAGGTCGTACTCCTTGGGCGGGAGGGCCACCTCCTCGCCGTCGAGCCGCACCCGGGCCGCCTTGCGGTCGACGGTCAGACGGGGGCCGTAGCGGTCGGGGCCGTTCTCGGGTGTCCCGGCCGCGGGAGTGCGGGGCTGCGCGCGGCGCATGACCGCCCGGATGCGGGCGATGACCTCCCGGACGCCGAACGGCTTGGAGACGTAGTCGTCCGCGCCGAGCTCCAGGCCCACCACCCGGTCCGTCTCGTCGCTGCGGGCGCTGATCACGATGATCGGGACGTTGCCGCGTTCGCTCAGCGCCTTGCAGACGTCGAGGCCGTCGGTGTCGGGCAGGCCGAGGTCCAGCAGGACGACGTCGTAGAGGCCCGTGTGGCTCAGCGCCGCCTGGCCCGTGGTGACCCACTCGACCTCGAAGCCGTAGCGCTTCAGGCCGCGTCTGAGGGACTCGGCGACCGGTTCATCGTCTTCCACCAGAAGTACGCGCACAGGCGAACCCTAGTGCTTGAAAGTTGAGCCACCGTGACCAGCCCGCGTGCGATTGTGACGCCGGGCACTTTCTCGCGTGGCCTGTGCCCAGATGGGCATGAGCAGCTCTGGACGAGTGGCCGGGAAATCTCAGCATGCGATATCGCGGCAGGGTTTTTCGGACGCTCGTTAGACTGAGCCGACCGCAGTACGAATGCGTATGAGCGGATAGAGACGGATTGAGCGAGGAGCGCACGTGGGCCTTGTCGTGCAGAAGTACGGAGGCTCCTCCGTAGCCGATGCCGAGGGCATCAAGCGCGTCGCCAAGCGGATCGTGGAAGCGAAGCAGAACGGCAACCAGGTGGTTGCCGTCGTTTCCGCGATGGGCGACACGACGGACGAGCTGATCGATCTCGCCGAGCAGGTTTCCCCGATGCCTGCCGGGCGCGAGCTCGACATGCTGCTGACCGCCGGAGAGCGGATCTCCATGGCACTGCTGGCCATGGCGATCAAAAAGCTGGGCCACGAGGCGCAGTCGTTCACCGGCAGCCAGGCAGGTGTCATCACCGACTCGGTCCACAACAAGGCCCGGATCATCGACGTCACGCCGGGTCGGATCAAAACCTCGGTGGACGAGGGCAACATCGCGATCGTCGCCGGTTTCCAGGGCGTCAGCCAGGACACCAAGGACATCACCACCCTCGGCCGCGGCGGCTCCGACACCACCGCGGTGGCCCTCGCCGCCGCCCTCGACGCCGACGTCTGCGAGATCTACACCGACGTCGACGGCGTGTTCACCGCCGACCCGCGCGTGGTGAAGAAGGCCCGGAAGATCGACTGGATCTCCCTCGAGGACATGCTCGAGCTGGCGGCATCCGGGTCGAAGGTGCTGCTCCACCGCTGCGTGGAGTACGCCCGCCGGTACGACATCCCGATCCACGTCCGGTCCAGCTTCAGCGGACTTCAGGGCACGTGGGTCAGCAGTGAGCCGATTCAGCAAGGGGACAAGCAGGTGGAGCAGGCCATCATCTCCGGTGTCGCGCACGACACCTCCGAGGCCAAGGTCACGGTCGTCGGCGTGCCGGACAAGCCGGGCGAGGCGGCCGCGATCTTCCGTACGATCTCGGACGCCGAGATCAACATCGACATGATCGTGCAGAACGTGTCCGCCGCCTCCACGGGCCTGACGGACATCTCCTTCACGCTCCCCAAGGCCGAGGGCCGCAAGGCCATAGACGCCCTGGAGAAGAACAAGGGCGGCATCGGCTTCGACTCCCTGCGCTACGACGACCAGATCGGGAAGATCTCCCTGGTCGGCGCCGGGATGAAGACGAACCCGGGTGTCACGGCCGACTTCTTCAAGGCGCTGTCCGACGCCGGTGTGAACATCGAGCTGATCTCGACATCCGAGATCCGCATCTCGGTCGTCACGCGCGCCGACGACGTGCCCGAGGCCGTCCGTGCCGTGCACACCGCGTTCGGGCTCGACTCCGACAGCGACGAAGCCGTCGTCTACGGAGGCACCGGCCGCTGATGACCGGCCTCCGACGGGCCGACCGGCCCGGCCGCTCCGGGCGGCCGACGCTCGCCGTCGTGGGAGCGACCGGGGCCGTCGGCACGGTCATGCTCCAGATCCTGTCCCAGCGGGCGGACGTCTGGGGCGAGATCCGACTGATCGCCTCCCCGCGTTCGGCCGGCCGCAAGCTGGCCGTGCGCGGCGAGGAGACCGAGGTCGTGGCGCTCACCGAGGAGGCCTTCGACGGGGTCGACGTCGCCATGTTCGACGTCCCCGACGAGGTCGCCGAGCGGTGGGCGCCCCTGGCCGCCGCCAAGGGCGCGGTGGTGGTCGACAACTCCGGCACGTTCCGGATGGATCCGGACGTGCCGCTCGTCGTGCCCGAGGTCAATCCGCACGCCGTGCGGATGCGCCCGCG
Source organism: Streptomyces sp. NPDC052064 (assembly GCF_055585925.1). NCBI lineage: Bacteria > Bacillati > Actinomycetota > Actinomycetes > Kitasatosporales > Streptomycetaceae > Streptomyces > Streptomyces sp. NPDC052064. The sequence goes on along the minus strand of NZ_JBVJJE010000002.1, from coordinate 183,732 downwards.
CGGGATCATCGCCAACCCCAGCTGCACGACGCTCTCCATGATCGTGGCCCTGGGCGCGCTGCACGCCGAGTTCGGGCTGCGCGAGCTGGTGGTCTCCTCGTACCAGGCGGTCAGCGGCGCCGGCCGCGCGGGCGTGGCGACGCTGCGGCAGCAGTTGTCCCTGGTCGCCGGCACGGAGCTGGGGACCAGCCCCGGTGACGTACGGCGGGTCGTGGGGGACAGCACGGGACCGTTCTCGGAGCCGGTCGCGCTGAACGTCGTGCCGTGGGCCGGGTCGCCGCGCGAGGACGGCTGGTCGTCGGAGGAGCTGAAGGTCCGGGACGAGTCCCGCAAGATCCTCGGGCTGCCCGCCCTGCCCGTGGCCGTCACCTGCGTCCGCGTGCCCGTGATCACCACGCATTCGCTGACCGTGCACGCCCGCTTCGAGGGCGAGGTCACCGTCGACAAGGCCCGCGAGATCCTCGCCACGGCGCCCGGGGTCGTGCTGTTCGACAACCCGGCCGCGGGGGAGTTCCCGACCCCTGCCGACGTGGTCGGCACCGACCCGACGTGGGTCGGGCGGGTGCGCCGGGCCCTGGACGACCCGACGGCGCTCGAACTGTTCGTCTGCGGGGACAACCTGCGCAAGGGCTCCGCGCTCAACACCGCGCAGATCGCCGAACTGGTGGCCGCCGAGCTTTCTTGACGTGCAGAGCCGGTGGCCGCCGGGCCTTCGTGACGTGCCGAACTGGCGGCCGCCGGGTTTTCGTGAAGTTTCGCCACGCCGAAATCCCCCGGCAGGTGTCATAGGCGGTTTGTAGGATCTGTGTACGACATGTGAGCCGGTCGATGGTCCGGACCACTTGTCCCGAACCCCATCGGCATCCGAGGATTTACCTCCCCGCCCTCCGCAACCGCGCGGAGGGCGGGGAGCGTCTTTGCGGTCGCCCTTCCGGGCCGCGGGACGTGCATTCAGGCGTGGGGACGTCTGGAACCGGGCGTGGGGACGCCCGTTCACAAATGGACATAGGGGAAGAGCGGGACGCATGAGGGCATTTGATGCACCACCGGTTGTGCTGCCTGACGCGGGTAGACCGTCGCCGGCGAAGGTCGGCGTGAAAGTGATGCCCGGCACGTACAACCCTCACGGGGGGGAGCGTGTCCAACAGACGTGGCAGAGGTACTCGACTTCAGCGCGGCACGCGGCACGGTCATCAGACCGCCCCGTCCGGCGGCTCTACGACCCCGCATGCCCGGTACCGCCGGTGGCATGCCGGTGATCGCGCCCGTGCCCGCAGCGCGGCCGGCCCGCATCCCGAACCAGCGTGACGGTGCCGAGGACGGTGTCGCGGCCGGGACCACCGTCGACCACCTCACCGAGACCTACCGGGCGCACTACCGCTCGCTGCTCGGTCTCGCCGCCCTCCTCCTCGACGACACGGCCTCCTGCGAGGACGTCGTCCAGGAGGCCTTCATCCGGGTCCACTCGGCCCGCAAGCGCGTCCGCGACCCCGAGAAGACCCTGGCGTACCTGCGTCAGACGGTCGTCAACCTGTCGCGCTCGGCGCTGCGCCGCCGCATCCTCGGCCTGAAGCTGCTGTCGAAGCCCATGCCCGACATGGCGAGCGCCGAGGAAGGCGCCTACGACCAGCTGGAGCGCGACTCCCTCATCAAGGCGATGAAGAACCTCCAGCGCCGCCAGCGCGAGGTGCTGGTGCTGCGCTACTTCGCGGACATGACCGAGGCTCAGGTCGCCGAGACCCTCGGCATATCCCTGGGCTCGGTCAAGGCGTACGGCTCGCGCGGCATCGCGGCGCTCCGGCTGGCCATGGAGGCGCCGGCATGAGCGACGGCAACGGCGCGCCCCGCGACGGGCGTGACCGGCACGAGCCCTTCGAGTGGCATGAGCCGACAAGGCTGCACGGGCAAGATCCGAAGCAATCGCACGCTGGGAACGGAACTGTGAACCACGGCCTGGACGACCAGAGCTCCAAGGGGCTCGACTCGGACGAGCTGGATCTGCGCAGGATGCTGCACCAAGCGGTGCAGGAGGTGGAACCGCGCGACGGCACGCTGGACTACCTGCGGAAGGCGGTGCCCCAGCGGCGGACCCGCAAGCGGCAGGCCGTCGTCGGCATGGCCGCCGCCGCGCTGTTCATCGGCACGGCCGTCCCCGCCCTCGTGCACGTCTCCAACTCCACCGGCTCCGAGGCCAACCCGTCGGCCATCGGTCACGCCTCCGAGACCCAGGGCAGCACGAGCGACGGCAAGGGCCCGGACGGCGGCGAGAGCAGCGCGGGCGGCACCCCCGGCAAGACCGAGGGCAAGGAAAAGGGCGACAAGAAGCAGAAGGGCAAGGAGAGCAAGGGCACCGGCGCCTCTACCGGAGCGTCCCAGGGTGCGGGCCCGTCCTCCACCGCCGCCGCCGGCATCCAGGCGTGCACCGCCGCCCAGCTCGGCCCCGCCGCCGGAAGCAGCGTCGCCCCCGACTCCACCGGCGCGGTCTACGGCTCCTTCCGTGTCACCAACGTCTCCGCGGCGAGCTGTACGGTCACCGGCCCCGGCGACGTGAGCGCGCTGGCGCAGGGTTCGGCCGACGCCACCAAGATCGGTGCGGTCCGGCACACGGCCGGGGACGCGGCGGCCGGACTGCCCGACCCGTCCCTGGAGGCCGCCCAGCTGGTGCTCGCGCCGGGCGTCGCCTACGACGTGAAGTTCGCCTGGGTCCCCACGGAGACCTGCCCCACCTCCGGCGGCCCCGACGACCCCGTTGACCCCACTCCAACCCCCACACCGTCGCAGGACAGCGCGGCCGCCGGCGGCACCTCCACCGGCGGCGACACGGGCGCGGCTCCGCAGCTGGCCACGGAGGACGGCACGGTCGACGGCAGCGTGGTGGTCACGTACACGCCGGCGACCGGCTCGGGCGCGGGCTCGGTGACGGTGTCCAACGCCTGCGCGGGCACGGTCTACTGGACGGGCGTACTGGCGGCGTCGTAGTCGTACAACCCACGGGCAGTCGTGCCTCCCCCAGTGCCTTAAGGGCCTGGGAGGTGCCCCCAGGGTGGCACGGGTGAGCGCGGGCGGTACCCCGCTCCGCCGGGCTGCGCACCCACCCGCCCTCAGCAGCGACGCCGCCTCACTTGGCGCCGGCGTCCACAGCGACAGGCTCCTCCTCCGGCGCCAGCCCCAGCTCCGCGTCCCGCGCGAACTCCACCTCACGCCGCAGCAACCGGAACCACATGAAGATCACAAACCCCACGAAGGCGAACCACTCGGCGGTGTAACCGAGGTTCTGGAACGCCTTCAGATCCAGCCCCGTGTCCGGCGGGGCGCTGGCGGGCACGGTCTTCATACCCGAGTCGCCCTTGGCGAGCGTGACCCACGCGTCGTACACGTCGTACGGCACCAGATTCACCAGAGACGCCGCGCTGATCGCCCCGGTCTGCCCGGACGGCAGACCACCCTGCGCACTGACGCCGTTGTCACCCGGAGTCTCGGACGCCTGGAGCGCCCCGGTGACCGTGACCTCGCCGGTGGGCGCGGCGGGCGCCTTCGCCGCGTCGGCAGCCCCGGGCAGCCAGCCCCGGACCACCGGCAGCGCCTCGCCCGAGTCGGTGCGCAGCAGCGTCAGGACGTAGAAGCCCTGCTTGCCGTCGAGCTCCCGGCCGGGCACCAGCAACTGCTTGCCGTAGCGGCCGGTCGCGATGACCAGCTTCCCGGACGTCGCCTTGGTCACCGGCAGCATCCGACCGAGCGGCCGGGGCGCCTCGTGCCGGGCCTCGGAGACCTGCTCCGTCGCCGTGCGGTGGTCCTGCACGCGGTCCTCGAACCGGCCCAGCTGCCAGGACCCCATGAAGATGCAGAAGGGGATGGACAACAGCACGAAGACGTTGATCCCCCACCATCGGGGCGTCAGCAGAAACCGGTACACACCCTTACGGTACGGGGCAGCCGGGCGGGTCCGGCCCGCGGGGTCGGCACGGCTCCTCTGCGCGAACGCCGGTCCCGGCCGTCGCCCGGTCAGTCCTTGCGGGCCCGGATCGAGTACATCAGCGGGATCCGCGGCCGGTCCGCCGGATAGCGGAAGTAGCCGTCCCGCCGCTCGAAGCAGCCGAACCGCCGGAACAGCGAGACGTCGTGCTCGTGCAGGAACTCGATGCGCAGCCCGGCCGCCGCCAGCGCCGAGACGACCTCGCCGACCGGGTGCTGCCACTCCACGCGCCGGTTGTGGACGAACTCGGCGCCCTCGGCCGCGTACGAGCCCGGCCCCTCCTCGATCCAGGCGTCACGGGCGAAGTAGTCGTACGTGATCCGCGAACCGGTCTCGTCGTCGAGGACGTCGGTGAGCGGGTGGAACTCGGAGAGGTACAGGAACCCACCGGGCGCCACCAGCGAGGCCGCCGTCTCGGCCCAGCGCCCGATGTCGGGCAGCCAGCACAGCGCGCCGACGCCGGTGTAGACGATGTCGTACGACGGGTCCGGAACCGCGGTGGCCGCGTCGTACACGTCCGCCGAGACGAACGCCGCCCGGTCCTGGCCGAGGCCGAGATCGCGCGCGAGGCCGCTGGCGATGTCGACCGCCGGCGCGGAGAAGTCGAGGCCGACGACGCGGGCGGCACCGTGCCGGGCCCAGGCCAGGGTGTCGAGGCCGATATGGCACTGCAGGTGCAGCAGCGAGCGGCCGGAGACGTCGCCGACCTCGGCGATCTCGAAGTCGCGCAGCGGGTCCTGCCCGGCCCGGAAGGCGTCGAGGCCGTAGAAATCGCCCGCGGCGTGCATCGGGACGCGTTCGTCCCAGTGGGCGCGGTTGGCCTCGTGCCAGTCGGCCGGAGTGGGGGAGTACATGGGGGGTTACTCCTGACCTGCTGGGAAGGGGGACCGGTGGAGGTTATCCACATGCTGAGGACCTCGCCAGCGAATTGTCGGCGAGGGCGGGCAGTATGGGGCCATGACTGAGAGCAACGGATCCGAGGCGCGGGATCAGCGGGACCAGCAGGAGCAAGAGGTACGGGCGGCACAGCAGGAGCGGATGCCGGACTGGGAGAAGCGCTTCCGGGCGCCCCGGGTGTCCCTGCCCGACTGGGCGGAGGACGCGCCGGACCGCTCCCTGTTCGTGTCGAACGCGACGGGGACGTACGAGCTGTACGCCTGGGACCGGAAGACGGGCGAGCAGCGCCAGGTGACGGACCGGCCGAACGGCACGACGGACGGCGTGCTGTCACCGGACGGCGCCTGGATCTGGTGGTTCGACGACAAGGACGGTGACGAGTTCGGTGTCTGGCGCCGCCAGCCCTTCACGGGTGGGGCGGACGAACTCGCCGCCGAGGGCCTGGACGCCTCCTACCCGGCGGGCCTCGCCCTCGGCCGCGACGGGCGCACGGCGGTCGTCGGCCGCTCGACCGACGAGGACGGTACGACGATCCACCTCGTCCACACCGGCGAGGACCCGGTGGAGATCTACCGCCACCGCGAGTCGGCCGGCGTCGGCGACCTCTCCCACGACGGCTCGCTCATCGCCATCGAGCACACCGAGCACGGTGACGCCATGCACTCCGCCCTGCGCGTCCTGCGCACCGACGGCACGGCGGTCGCCGACCTCGACGACACCGAGGGCGGCACGCGCGAGCTGGGCCTGGAGGTCCTCGGCTTCGCCCCCGTCGACGGCGACACCCGCCTCCTCATCGGCCACCAGCGCCGGGGCCGCTGGGAGCCCCTGGTCTGGGACGTCGCCTCCGGCGAGGAGACGGACCTGGCGCTGGAGCTGCCGGGCGACGTCAGCGCCGAGTGGTACCCGGACGGCAGCGGCCTGCTCATCGCGCACAGCTTCGAGGCGCGCAGCGAGCTGTTCCGCTACGACCTGGCGAGCCGCGCCCTCAGCGAGGTCCCGACCCCGCCCGGCACGGTGTCCGGCGCCACGCCCCGGCCCGACGGCAGCGTGGAGTACCTGTGGTCCTCGGCCGCCGAACCGTCGGCGGTCCGCTCCACGGCAGGCGGTGTCGTGCTCGACCCGCCCGGCATGAGGTCGCCCGGCTCGGTGCCGGTGGAGGACGTGTGGGTGGAGGGCCCCGGCGGCCGTATCCACGCCCTCGTCCAGAAGCCGAAGGGCACCACCGGCCCGCTCCCCACGGTATTCGACATCCACGGCGGCCCGACCTGGCACGACAGCGACTCCTTCGCGGCGGGCCCGGCGGCGTGGGTCGACCACGGCTACGCGGTGGTCCGGGTCAACTACCGCGGCTCGACGGGCTACGGCCGTGCCTGGACGGACGCCCTGAAGCACCGCGTGGGCCTCATCGAACTGGAGGACATCGCCGCGGTCCGCGAATGGGCCGTCACCTCCGGCCTCGCGGACCCCGACCGCCTCATCCTGACCGGCGGTTCCTGGGGCGGCTACCTCACCCTCCTCGGCCTCGGCGTCCAGCCCGACGCGTGGGCCCTGGGCATCGCGGCGGTCCCCGTCGCCGACTACGTCACGGCGTACCACGACGAGATGGAAGCGCTGAAGGCGATGGACCGCACACTCCTCGGCGGCACCCCCGAAGAGGTCCCCGACCGCTTCGAGGCCTCGTCTCCCCTCACCTACGTCGACCAGGTCAAGGCCCCGGTCTACATCTCGGCCGGCGTCAACGACCCGCGCTGCCCCATCCGCCAGATCGAGAACTACGTCAAACGCCTGGAGGCGAGGGGCGCGGTCCACGAGGTGTACCGCTATGACGCCGGGCACGGGTCGCTGGTGGTGGACGAGCGGATCAAGCAGGTGAGGTTGGAGCTGGAGTTCGCGGAGAGGCACCTGAAGGACTAGGACGCGAGCCCGCGGGCAGTGGCCCCTGGCCCGCGGCAGGCGTGCCGCTGGGGCGATGAGGGCCCCCTGCTCGAGCGAAGTCGAGAGCTTGGGGGAGGGTGGGCGCTGGGGGTACCCCTGCTCGAAGAGCTCGGGGGAGGCACCCCGCTGCGCAACGCCCCGGCCTCAGCCCAACGCCGAGCACCTCGAAACCCCGGGTTGCGCACCCCGGCCTCTCCCGACGTCGAGCCGTGAACCCCCGCTCGGCGTCACGCCCCCGCCCGCTCCCGCCTCCTGCGCCCCAGCAACTCCGCCAACCCCCGCCGCGTAGCCGCCAGCACCACCCGATCATCCGCCCCCAGCACATACGTGGGAGGCAGATCCCACACCAGCCCCGAAGCCGGCGCACCTTCCTCCTCCGGACTCTCCGCCTCACCCCGCCGCCCCCCAGGAGGTGCCGTGTTGAGCGCCAGCACTCGCCAGGCCCCCGCCCGGAACGCCTGCCCCACCGTCCGCCCCTCCAACTGCGGATGCCCCGCCACATCCACCTCCGCGAACAGCAACACCCGCCGCTCGACCGGAATCGCCCCCAGAATCTGCCGCCCCATCATCGCCCCGGCGAACGCGGGCGCGGCCAGATGCGACACACTCCGGCTCCGCGTGAGGGCGAACGGATGCGCGGCCCGGAGCGTCCGGTACACCGCGGTCGCGAAGTCGTCGTCGTACAGCCGCAACACCACCCGCAGATCGGGCCGCACGGACCGCGCGTACAAGGCGGCCTCCAGATTCGTCGTGTCCGCACTGGTCAATGCCAGCAAGGCGTGCGCCCTATGGATCTTGGCGGCCTCCAGCACCCCTTCCTGCGTGACATCTCCGAGCACCACCGGTACCCGCAGCCGCCGCGCCGTGGCCATCCCCCTGGCCTCCGGATCGGATTCGACGCACACCACCGGAATGTGCAGCTCCCGCAGCCGCGTCAGTACCCGGGTCCCGATCTTGCCGAGCCCGAGCAGCACCACGTGCCCGCCGAGCCCCCGCGGCGGCTTCCGCAGCGCCGACGCGCTGCGGAACGTGCCCAGTGCCTCCAGCACCGCGGCCAGCAGCACCGGCAGCAGCAGCAACCCGACCAGCCCGGACAGCAGTTGCAGGACCTGCCGCGCGGTCGACTTGTGGTACGCGGGATCGTTGATGCCGAACAGGTCGAGGAGCGTGACGTACGTGGCGTACAGCGGATGCTCCCCGGTCACGAACATCAACGCGACGGCGAGCGCGAGCACACATCCCACCAGCCCGGCCAGCGACCACCGCAGCCGGCGTGAGAACAGCGAGGCGAACGACGGCACACCGCCCCGCCCGGCGGGCAGGGACGGCCCCGAGTACGACACCTGCTCCAGGACGACGGTCCCGCGCCCGGTCGCCGACGCCACCGCCGCCTCGTCAGGCAGCAGTTGCGGCCCCTGCTCCCCGCTGCCCTCTGAACCGTCGGCGCCGGCCGGGTCGTTGCTCGTCGCGGACAGCAGCGCCAGGGTGCACAGGCCGGGGTCGGCCACCTCGCCCGGCCGCGGTGGCTGTCGCTCCACGGCACGCAGGACGAGCCCCTCGGTCTGGACGACCTTGCTGGTGCCGACGAGGGCGGTGGCGGCCAGGGCGGGCGCGGCCGTGTCGGCGTCGGACAGCACGGTCGTCGACGTGTCCAGTCCTCCCGTGCCGGGCCCCGTGCCGGAGGCCACCGCCGCCGTCTGGTCGAGCAGTTCCTCGATGTGCTGGCCCAACCGCCGGTTGTACAAACGGAGGACGAGCCTGAGGCGGGGGTTGAGCCGACGGGCGGTGAGGGCGGCGCGGATGTTGGTCTCGTCGTCGTCGTACACGAGCGCCAGAGCCGCCGCCCGCTCGGCGCCCACGTCCGTGAGTACGGCCTCGGTGACCTCGGCGGCCTCCACGACCTGCTCGTTCGTGGCCGGTTCGGCGCCGCCCGTGCCCGTCCGGTTGACGGCCGCGCTGACCCGGTCGAGCAGCGCCGCCGAGGCGGCCCGGGCCCGTCCGACCACCGGCTGCCGCACCCGGCGCCCCGAGGGCGGCACCACGAGCGTGACGTGTTCGCCGTACACACCGCGGAGTTCGGCGGCCAGCCGGTGCGCGAGCCCGTCGTCCCCGCACACGATCATGTGCGTGGCCGGATCACCTGGCAGACCTTGGTTCGGAACGCTCCCCACAAGGGAGAAGACTGCCTCACCGGGACGGCTGGTTCCAGAAGGGAACCGAGGTGGCTGAACGCCCGACGTGGCCCGGCCGTACAGAAGGGGAGGCAATGCCCGTGCGCACGACCGGAGGTACCGGGCCGGTGGCCACCACGAAACCCGCCCCGCAGGAGACCGACGAGACCGTCGGGAACACGTCCGTCGGGAACGAGACCACGAAGCCGGCCTCCGGCAAGGGCGGCCCGAGTCAGGACCCGGAAGAAGCCCGCCACCTCAACTCCCCCCTCCTGCTCACCCTCCTGCTGCTCACGGCGGTGATGTTCCAGGACCCGATCCGCAGGGCCCTGTCCGCACCGGTGATGCAGAGCTGGATGACGGTGTTCGTCGCGGTCATGGTCCAGGCTCTGCCGTTCCTGGTGCTCGGCGTGCTGCTGTCCGCGGCGATCGCGGTGTTCGTGCCGCCGTCCTTCTTCGCCCGGGCCCTGCCGAAGCGGCCGGCCCTGGCGGTCCCGGTCGCGGGCGCGGCGGGCGCGGTGCTGCCGGGCTGCGAGTGCGCGTCGGTGCCGGTGGCCGGGGCGCTGGTCCGCCGAGGGGTCACACCGGCGGCGGCGCTGGCGTTCCTCCTCTCGGCGCCCGCCATCAACCCGATCGTGCTGACCGCGACGGCGGTCGCCTTCCCCGGCAATCCGGAGATGGTCCTGGCCCGCTTCGTCGCGAGCCTGCTGGTGGCCTGCGCGATGGGCTGGCTCTGGCACCGCCTCGGCCGCACGGAGTGGCTGCGCCCACCCGACAGACCGTCGTACGAGGGCCGGGGCAAGGGGGCGGCCTTCTGGGGCTCGGTGCGCCACGACGTGATGCACGCCGGCGGTTTCCTGGTGGTCGGTGCGATGGCCGCGGCGACGCTGAAGGCGGTGGTGCCGGAGGAGTGGCTGCGCGCGGCGGCCGGGAATCCGGTGTTCTCGGTGCTGGCCCTCGCGGTGCTCGCCGTCCTGCTGTCCATCTGCTCGGAGGCGGACGCGTTCGTGGCGGCGTCCCTGACCCAGTTCTCGCTGACGGCCCGTCTGACGTTCCTGGTCGTGGGGCCGATGATCGACCTGAAGCTCTTCGCGATGCAGGCGGGCACCTTCGGCCGCGCCTTCGCCCTGCGCTTCGCCCCCGCGACGTTCGCCCTGGCCGTCGTCGTGTCGGCCCTGACCGGAACGGTCCTGCTGTGAACCGCCTGGCCCAGACGGCCCTCCTCTTCCTGCTCGGGGCGACGCTTCTGCACGCCGGCCTGACCGACCTCTACCTGCGCTACGTCAAGGCGGGCCTGCGTCCGCTGGTCCTGCTGGCGGGCGTGGTGCTGATCGCGACGGCGGCGGCGACGCTCTGGTACGAACGCCGTCGAGCGCCCGCGCGACAGCACCACCACGAGCCCCGAATCTCCTGGCTCCTCGCCCTCCCCGTCCTCGCCCTGATCCTGGTCGCCCCACCGGCCCTGGGCTCCTACAGCGCGGCCCACACGGGCACCGCCCTGACGAAGCCCTTCGGCTTCCCGGACCTCCCCGCCGGCGAGACCCTCCGCCTCGGCGTGGCCGACTACGCCGGCCGCGCGGTCTACGACGACGGCCGCTCCCTCCGCGACCGGGAGCTGAAGATCACCGGCTTCGTCACCCTGGACCGGGCGGGCGCCCCGTACCTGGTACGCATGGGCCTCAACTGCTGCGCTGCGGACGCCCAGCCGGTCAAGATCGCCCTGACCGGCAACATCCCCCCGGTCCTGAGCCCGGACACCTGGCTGGAGATCACCGGCCGGTACACACCGCGCCGGACCAAGGACCCGGTCAACGACGGCCCGATCCCGTACCTCGAAGTCACCAGCACCAGACCGGTACCGGCGCCGGCCGACCCGTACGACGAGACGTGGAACAACTGAGACCCGCGTACTGCGCGTAGCACCAGGCGTACTAGAAGCGCCATTTCCGGGTACTCGGGAATGCCGCTGATCAGCGAGGGGGAGGTATGACCACACCGAGCGGCGAGACCGGGACCGGGACGCAGACCGACCGTGCGGCGGAACTCACCCGGGACCTCCTGACCGAGGCCCGCGAGCAACTCGCGAAGGCCGACAGCAAGGCCGGACTGACGCTGGCGACCCTGGGCGCGGCCCTGACCGCCCTGCTCGGCGCGATCGTCGGCGGCCTCATCGCGCCCGGCCAGTACGCCGTGATCCCCCAGCTCCTGGTGTGGGCCGGCTGTGCCGCCTGCGCCCCGTCTCTCGTCCTCCTCGGCCTGGCCGTGTCCCCCCGACGCCCCTCCCAGGCGGCCTCTTCCCGCGACGCGACCCAGTTGGAGGTCCTGTCCCGCACCGCCTGGATCAAGTACCGCTGCATCCGCCGGGCGATGGCCTGGGGCGCGGTCTTCCTCACGCTCACACTGGCGGGAACGCTGGCCGGGGTCCTGTCCTGACAGCCCGCCTCGGGCCACTGTCCCTGAACCTGACCCGTGCGCTGCGGCGGCTCGTCCGCGCTTCTCGGCACGGGACAGCACTTCGCACGGCAGCAATAACTCACCAGTAATGAGTCTGGATTTGTGTTCTATTAGGGAACGTCCGTTCGGTCAATTCCGGCTGTGAAGCAAGAAAACAGGCCACATCCCGTCCCGTCTGTTTTCCGGGGCAGGGCTCGGCGGCAGCATGGTCGGACGCTTGATCGGCGCGCGCCGCGCCGCGGAGTGAGATCGTCGGGGGTGCTGGTGAATCACGTGTGGCCGCCGTCCACCTTTCTTGGCCGGCTGCGGAACACGACACGCGAAGAACTGCTGGGGCAGGGCACCCCGATCGCCTATCCGCCGCATCGCGCGCTGCTGCAGCAGGGCGACGAGAGCCGGCACGTCCTGTTGATCACGAGTGGTGTCGTCAAGGTCGTCGCCAGCGCGGAGAGCGGCTACGACATGCTGCTCGCCGTTCGTGTGGCGGGCGACTTGGTGGGCGAGATGGCGGCCTTCGAGGAGCGCCCCAGGTCCGGCACGGTTGTCGCGTGCAGCGATGTGACCGCGCGGATCATCCAGATGCGGGCGCTGGAGACCTTCCTCACCCGGCACCCGGACGCCATGCGGGCCATCCTCCACATGCTGTGCGCCCGGCTGCGCTGGGCCAACCGGCGCCGGGTCGATTTCCAGGCCTACGACTCGCTGACCCGGCTGGCCCGGGTCCTGGCCGAGCTGTGCCAGGCCTACGCCCAGCCCGCACCGGACGGTGACGGCAGGCGGTGCGACCTCGGTGTGACGCTCACGCAGAAGGAACTCGCGTCGCTGGCTGGACTGAAGCTCAACACGGCCGAAAAGAGCCTGGCCACACTGACAGCCCAGGGACTGGTGGAACGCAGTTACCGAAACATAACCATCTGTGACGTTCCGAAGTTGCTTGAATTCGCCAAAGTCGTTGCCGACAACCCGTACTGATACGGAATCACTTCACGCACTCTCTCCTAACCTCTCGGGCAGCACTTCGTGGGCAGTGTCTGCCCATCGCCTGCCCAGAGAGGAATGACGCGGGTGGCTGCGTGGCCTGACTTCTATCCCTGTACCTGCATAGCCGTGGACGCACAGTCCTACGGAAGCAAGAACGACCGTGGACAGTCCGAAATCCAGCACGACCTGCCGAGGCTCCTCGACCGTGCCGCCAGAGGCGCCGGACTGGACCGCGCGCAGTGGCACATCCAGCGCAAGGGCGACGAGCAGCTGGCGGTCCGGCCCGTCGACGGCAAGGAACCTCGCCTGGTCGACGACTATGTCCGCCATCTCGTCGCCGAGCTGCGCGAATACAACGCCCAGCGCGTTCCCGAGGCCCGGATGCGGCTGCGGGCCGTCGTCCATCAGGGTCTGGTGGAGCTGGCGGACAACGGCTTCGCCGGCACGGCCGTGGTGGCCACGGCGCGCCTGCTGAACGCACGCCCGCTCTACGACGCGCTGACCGCGCACCCCGACGCCGACCTGGCGCTGTTGCTGTCCGACGACGTCTTCCGGTCCACGGTGGCGGGCGGTCACACGACCCTCTCCACCGAGGACTTCACCAGCGTCACCGTCCAGGTGAAGGAATACGAGGCCACGGCCTGGCTCCGGGTGCCCGCGCTCGGCGCACCGGACGTGGCCTCGCGTGAGCCCGGGGCCGCGCAGCAGGGGAAGCACGCGGCCCCGGTGTCGGGGGAGCCCGCGGCGGACCGGCCTGAGCCGGCCGCCGCAGGCAGGACGGGGATCAGCAACGACTACCGGGGCGACAACATCAACGTCACCAACATCGCCGGCCCGGTGGACGCCCGTGGCGCCGTCTTCGGCTTCGGGAGCGCCGGTGGCTGACGACACGGGCCCGGACGACGGGCTGGACGTACCGCCCGTCCCCGCGCCCGACCAGGACGCCGAGCCACCCGTGCCGGGGGACGACGGCAGCGCGCCGCAGGCCGGGGACGAGGAGCTGGGCCCGGACCAAGTCTCCGAACAGCGCACAGAGCCGGACGAACGGGAGGAGGACGACCGCGGCTACGACGACCTCCGTCGCGTCCACCAGCTCGTCAACAACAACTTCTACGGCGTCGTCGACGCCGCCGGAGCGGCGTTCGGCTTCGGTGCCGCCTCGTCCCCGGGGCTCGCTCCCGGCACCATCGAGCCCGAGGAGGCGGACCGGGCACTGCGGTTCTACATGCCCCCGCAGCCCTGCTTCGACGAGGCGCTGGGCAAGCTGCGCGCGGACGGTCTCGTGGTCCTGACGGGTCAGGACAGCTGCGGCCGGGGCGCGGGTTCGCTCGCCCTGCTCAGGGACATCCTGGGCGAGCAGGCCAGGCTGCGCAGCCTGTCGCCCGCCAACGCCCTCGCCGAGCTGGCGGCATCACGGGATCTCAAGCCGGGCCGGGGCTACGTCATCCTCGACTACGTCGGTGAACTGCCCGACCAGGCCGTGCAGGCGTACGAGATCGGGCGGTTGAGCGAGGAACTGCACCGCAACGGGTCGTACCTGGTGATCACGGCGGGCGACACGACCCGTCGGCGGCTGGCGCTGCGGGACCGCTGTGTGCCGTGGCAGGCCCCGGACCCCGTGGAGCTGTTCGAACACTGCCGGGAGAAGCTGCCGCACGCCGGCCTCACGCCGGACACCGAGCAGGAACTGCTGGAGCGGGTCGGCGAGCAGCGGCGGCCGGCGGACGTCGTCGCGGCGGCCGTGGCCCTGTCCCAGGACGGCGCGGAGAAGGCGCTGGACACGCTGCGGGACCGGTACCGGGAGCGGGTTCAGGAGTGGTTCCGCAGGCAGCCGTCCGCGGGCGACCTGCTCCCGCTCGCGGCGCTGGCCTTCCTGGAGGGCGTCCCGGAGCGGACGTTCGAGAAGGAGTGCGCCGCGCTCGCCGCCCATGTGCGCAACTGGGAGCAGAGCGGCGAGACGCCGGTCGCGGAGCCGGACGACGAGGTGAGGACGCCGTCGGGCGGCGCGGTGGCCCAGCAGTCCAGGGCCCGGTGGAGGGAGCGGGCGGTGGGACTCGTGACCACCGACCACCGCCCGGGTCCGGGCCGGGACGCCGGCCGCAGCGAACGGCGCCTGGTCTTCACCTCGCCGCGCGTCCGCGAGCTAGTCATCGCGGAGCTGCACGACCTGTACGGCTACGAGCTCTGGTACCCGCTGCGCCAGTGGCTGGGCGAGCTGGCCCTGCGGGGCGACCTCGACACCCGGACGGAGGTGGCCCGGGGAGTCGCGCTCCTGGCACGGTACGCGCTGGTCGAGGTCGACGAAAACCTGCTGAAGGTATGGTCCGAGGGCATCACCAGCCAGCGGGTGACCGCTGCGCTGACGCTCCAGTTCATGTGCGACGTGGAGCACCTCGCCCCGCAGGCCCTGAACATCGTCCTGAGCTGGACGGACAACAGCGGCCAGGGCCGTGCCGTGACGGCGGCCATGGCGCTGACGGGCCGCCTGGGCTCCCTCTACCGCCTGGAAGCGCTCAACCGGCTGTGGTTCCTGACCCAGCGCGGCGAGCGGATCGCGTTCTCGGCCCGCCGTTCCCTGATCCTGCTGCTGCAGACCGCCGAACAGGACCCCGAACGCGTCCTGTTCACCCTCCGGTACGTACGGACAGTGATCGCCAAGACGACGCCAGGGTCCCGGGAGCGGTCGATCGCCCTGCGAACCGCCGTCCAGCTGCTGGAGGCCGCCCGGCTGGAGGCCCCCGAGCCCGTCACCGCGGCACTCCTGCGTACCGTCCCGGACAGCGCCCGCCAGCTCGGGTCGCTGTGGGCGGACGTCCTGCACAGCAGCAACCGGAGCCGGGCGGTCAGCGCGCTGTGTCGCACGCTGGTGCAGTTGCGGGACGACCCGTCCGTCACCGGCGCCGTACGCGAACTCGGCGAGGCCATGCGGAAAGCCATGAGCGGGCGCCAGTGGGCCGCCCTGTGCCACCACCTGTCCATCGCCCTGAAGCACCCCGACTACGCGATCCCCGGCGCCCGCCAACTGGCGCAGGTGCTCCTCGGATCACTGCGCGGCCGGGCCCCGGCCGAGCCCCGGCGCTCCACCGCGTCCCTCATATCCACCGCTCCCGCCCCTTCCTCTCCTGGAGGTCGAAGCAAGTGAACTACCCGGTCATCGCCGAGCACATACTGGCCACGGTCCAGGGCACCTGGTGGTCTCGGCGTCGCCGCCGCGAGGACGTACCGCCGCTGCCACCCGGAGCGGCCTACGTCTTCAGAGTCGGAGGGAACTACCGCACGTTCCCCGAGGGGATGGTGTTCGACCCGTCCCACCCCGACGTGCTCGACGCCTCCTCGGTCAGCCTGGTCGACACCCGGGCGCGCCTTGTCGATGTGGAGCGTCCCCTGCCGTCGGTGAGCGAGGCGGACAACTTCACGATGCGGGCGTCCTTCACCTGTCAGGTGACCGACCCGACCGTCATCGCCCGGCAGGGCATTATCGACGTCACCGTTCCCCTGCGCGCCTACCTGATGGGCGACAGCGACCTGCCGAGGGTGAGCGCCGGGCACCGCGTGGAGGAGGTCAACGCGGTGCGCACCGAGGCAAGTCATCGTATGACCGCCTACAGCGCGATCGTGCCGCCGCGTGTCGCGGGCATGAGCGTCGAGTTCGTCAGCGCCGAGGTGCACGCGTCGGACGACCTGCGGGACTGGGAGCAGAAGCTGCGCGACGAGCGGCGTGCCTGGGAACTGCAGCGCGGCCAGCGCGACTTCGAGACCGAGGACGCCCGGCGGATCGCGGAACTGCTCTCCCAGGGATCCGACCACGTGGACGCCTTCGGCATCGCCCGCAAGGAGATGGACGTCACCGAGGTGGCGGCCCGCATTCACCGGATCACCGACGAGGAGTCAGCCCGCCGCCACACGGTGGAGACGGCGGAGCGGGCCCACGCGCAGGCGCGGGAGACGGCGGAGGCGCAGATGCGCCGGGACATGCTGCTGACGCTGCTGCGGCAGATGGGCGGCAGCGAGTACGTCGACTACCACCAGGTCCTGGAACAGGTCCTGCGCGAGACGGGCGGCCAGGTGGCGCCCGGCATCGGAACCACCGCCGGCCCCGCCCACATGGTCGAGTCGGGACAGGCACGCCCCGGTCGCACGGCAGCGGGCCGGGAAGGGGCGCGCGACCCGCAGGGTGGTTTCGTCAAGGACGAGGACGATCTCGTTGACTGACTTCCTGACGAACCCGAACCATGTGGCGGCCTCCGGCACGGCGGATGGCCAGGGGACCGGTGACGGGGCTGCCTCTCGCACCTCGAGCGGCCGGGTCGCTGCCCGCACCACGGGGGGTGAGCCCACTGCCCGCACCACCCGCCGCTCCGTCGACTTCGACGCCGCACGACGGTTGCGTGCCCTCACCGGTGTCGACGAGGAACTGCTGGCCAGGGTCAAGTACGAGCGGAGCAAGTACACGGCCCTCGGTGGGGTGGTGCTCGGTACCTCCGTCATCGCGGCGTTCTCCATGTGGAACTTCGCGACCGAGGCGCTCGGCAAGGTCTCCTTCGTGGCCCTGGTCCCGACGGTCATCTGGATGCTGTTCGTACTCAACCTCGACCGCTGGCTGGTCACTCCTCAGCCGAACGCCCGGCGACGGGCCGGCCCTCTCGTCACACGCCTGCTCATCGCCCTGATGCTCGGTGTGGTGATCGCCGAGCCCCTGGTGCTGCGCATCTTCCAGACGGCCATCGAGGAACGCGTCGCGGACGAACGCACGGACACCATCGACCGCTTGCGCACGAACCTGGTCCGCTGCAACCCCGTACCGTCCACGACGCAGGCCGTCACACCGAAGGGCTGTGACAGGGCGTACGTCCTCTCCTTCGGCGCGACGCCCGGCGAGCGGGGCGAGGAACTGGACGCCTTGCGCTCGGACGCCGCCGCCCTGCAGAAGCGGGTGGACCGGGACACCACCAGGTTGGAGGCCATCGACTTCGAGGTACGGGACGAGTGCCGCCGACTGATCCGCATAGCCGCGACCGGCCTCTTTCAGCGGACGTCCGAGTGCCTGCGCCTGCGCGACAAGGCACATGACTACCGGACCACCCACCGCACGAGTGAGAACGAGAAGCGACTCGCCGGAATGAACAACCGCATCTCGAAGATCGAGGCCGAGCTGACCTCGTCACGCGGCGCGTTCCTCAAGGACCGGGCCGACGGCATCGAGCGGCGGCTGGACGAGGAGCGAGCCAAGCAGAAGGAGATCGGTGTCCTGGAACGGATCCGGGCGCTCGACGAACTCGCGAGCGGCAACGCGGTGCTGTTCGTGGGCATCTGGCTGGTCCGCCTGCTGTTCGTACTCCTCGACATGCTCCCTGTGCTGGTGAAATACCTGAGCGGCGATACCGCGTACGACCGGATGCTCACCAGCGAGAGCAACAGCGCGGTCAAAATCCACGGCGAGGAGGTCCGCCTCACCGAGCGCCGCGCCATGGCGAACCTCGAGATCGCCCAGGACGCCATCGAACAGGAGGTCCGGCGTCACCGCGCCGAGTCGGAGGCGGCGGCCCGGGAGCACACGGCAGCGATGAACATCCGGGTCCGGCAGGCGGTGAACTCGCTGGAGGACGAGATCCGCCGCTCGTCGACGGTCTGACGCACCCGCCCGCACCGGGAACACAGCACCACGGCCGCCCCGCACACCGGGGCGGCCGCCCGACACCGACGGAAAGACGGAAAGGAGGGGGAGGTATGACCACACCCGGAGGCGACGCCGGCACAGACCCGGACATCGACACCGGCACCGCAACCGACCGCGGCGCGGAACTCGCCAGGGTCCTGCTGTCCGAGGCTCGCGAGGAGCTCGTGAAAGCCGACAACAAGGCCGGTCTCATGCTGGCGTCCCTGGGCGCGGCCCTGACCGCCCTGCTCGGCGCGATCGGCAGCGGCGTCATCGCCCCGCGACAGTACCCGGTCGTCCCGCAGCTTCTCCTCTGGGTGGGCTGTGCCGCCTGCGTACCGGCACTCGTCCTGCTCGGTCTGGCCGTGACCCCACGGCTGGGAAGCCCGCACCGCTCCCGCACTCACTACTTCGGCGACGCGAGGCTGGCGAGGTCGGTCGCCCACCTGGAGCGGACGGTCCGCCACACCGACCCGGTGTCCCGGGACCTGAGCCAACTGGCGACCCTGTCCCAGACCGCCTGGACCAAATACCGCTGCATACGCCACGCACTGGCCTGGGGCACGATCTTCTTCGCGCTCACACTGCTGGGCATAGTGACGGGAGCGTCGGCTTAGCGGCACACCGGGACCCACAACTCGTCCCGAACGCGATCAGACCCCTCTGTGACCTTGGTTCGGGGTTCCCGACCCGCCAGCTTGGCCACAGAGATGCTTCGGGTGCATTGTTCTGGACCGCGAAGCCCGAGGTTCTCCAGGCGGGCAGGGCCTGGACCGGTTGCCCCGTGATCGATGAGACGTCGCCCGAGCGGTTAGAGCGGTCCACAAGACGGAGGCACGCGGCCTGAAGAGGGCGAAAGGCGGGGCCGACAGCGTTCGTCTGCACTGATGGCGGCAGGGCGATGGCGCATCTCGGCGCCCCCATCGAAGGACCGGTCGCGTGCCTGAGCGGGGTGGGTCAGAAGATCGGCGTCTGCGCTTCGATTTCGGTGAGTCCTTCCTCCATGGTCAGCGACGGCAGCACGCGGACGCGGTTCCAGTGGGGGAGGCGAGACTCCATCAGCAAGCGGTCGACGTTCTCGACCTTGTCGGACTGTACGACCACGACAATCGTGTGTTCACGGTTGACGAAGGGGCCGGCCACGATCTCGACGCCTGCCTTCTGGGCCAGGTTCGGGATATCAGGGGCGGTCTGCAGCATCAGGTCGCGTGTCGTCGCGTTGGAGGTCGGACAGATTTCCGGAGTGTGGGTCGCGATCAGGACGAAATGCATCTCAGGTTCCCTTCCACTCGAGGGCCCTTGATTTCAGCCTAGGCCGCCCCGAGGTGCTCCGCGACCGGTGATCCCGGCTCCGACCGTCGGAGGCCTGTGCTGCCGCGATGACGCCGCGGTAAGCCGCTCGATGCCCGCGGGCCGTCGCGGATGCTGCGGGAGTACATGACCGCGGACAACACCCCTATCGCGGCCCGCAACATCAAGGCGGGCGGGAGCGTCATGAAGGGCCTGACAGGAAGGGGGCCACCGCCCCCGGAACCCTGCCGAGGAGGCACCGCCGCATGGCCACCGTTGCTGAACCTGCCGAACAGCTCCTCTACCTCCCCGAAGAGGCGGCCAAGGCTCTCAGGATCGGACGCTCGATGGTCTACGAGGAGATACGCCTCGGACGACTTCAGACCGTCCGCATCGGCCGTCGCCGTCTCGTGCCACCGGAGTACATCGAGCGGTACGTCGAACTCCTCAAGCGCGAGGCAGAAGTCACCGCCTGAACTTCCCACCACCCGAGTTCCACAGGGCCGCGTCCTTCAGGGCGCGGCCCTGTCCTATGAAGGCACGACAGAGCATGACCGACACCCTGAAGCGCGCCCAAAGGGCTGGCCATGATGCGGACACCATCTACTGGGACCCGGCCAAGAAGAGTTTCGTGGGGGCCGTCTCCCTGGGACACGGCCCGAGCGGCAAGCGCCGTCGATCGAAGGTGTACGGCGAGACGAAGACCGAAGTCCGCCAGCAGATCGGGGACTTGAAGAAGGAGGTGCAGACGGGCGTCAAGGCTTCGGCCAACTACACCGTGGCCAACGCGGTGAACCGCCGCACGTCCGTCACGGCTGTACGCCTACCTCGTGCTTTCGCTCCTCAGCGGTGCTCGCACCGAAGAGGCACGGCCCCTCATCTGGGATCACGTCTTCCTGGAGACGAAGGACGGCATCCCGCCCCATGTCGCGGTGTGACGCTCGGTGCGGCAAGCACGGCGAGACGAAGACCAGGAAGAGCCGCCGGACCATCGCGCTGCCCAAGCAGGTGGTCGACGTCCTCGAAGAGCACATGCGGCGGCAGAAGCAGGAGCGGGCAGCGAGAGGGATGGAGTGGAGCCCGACCGGCCGCGTCTTCACCACCCGGAGCGGCGAGCCGCTCGACGCGGCCAACGTCCGGCGAGACTTCAAGGTCATCGTGAAGAAAGCCGGACTGAAGCCTGAGTGGATACCGCGGGAGCTCCGGCACAGCTTGGTGTCCCTCTCTCTGACCACGGCATCCCGCTGGAGCGGATCGCGCTCTTGGTCGGTCACAGCAGTCAGGCGACCACAGAGGCGGTCTACCGCAAGCAGCTCCGGCCCGTGATCACGCAGGGTGCCGAGGCCTGACCAAATGCGTTTGCCCCCCGGGCATGAAAGAGGCCCATTCGCGATCAAGCGAATGGGCCTCTGACCAGCGTCGGGGTGGCGGGATTTGAACCCACGACCTCTTCGTCCCGAACGAAGCGCGCTGCCAAGCTGCGCTACACCCCGATGTCGCTGCTGTCGCGGCGACGACGTTTACTTTAGCCCACTGGTGGCTAGAGACGAAATCCGGTTTTCCAGCGGTGGCGGAGAGGGTTCGGGCGGGCGTGGTCGAGGGCCACGAGGAGGGTCGCGAGGGCGTAGCAGGAGAGGCCGAGGAGGAGGGCGTTGCCGAGGACCTTCCTGTAGCCGTCCTGGCCGACGTCCAGGAAGGGGTAGAGGTAGCGGTCGGGGGTGCCCGGGAGGAGCAGTTCGCCTCGGGTGAGGGAGAAGACCAGGTAGGCCAGGGGGTAGAGGAGCCAGATACCGGCCTGGCGCAGGCGCAGGCGGCCGGGGGTCGTGAGCAGGAGCCAGTCCAGTACGGCCGCGATCGGGGTCACCGTGTGGAGTGTGTGATGGGCGAGGGCCTGCCGGCCCGTGGGGGCGGCGGCTTCGCCCGTGAGGGAGAAGGGGCTCGCCTCGTTCCCCAGGAGCAGGTGGTGCACCAGGGCCGCGATGACGACGTAGAGCAGGGTCGCGCCCAGCGCGGCTCCTGGCAGCGGGCGGTCGGCCGTCCACGCGCGGCGGGCCGAGAGGGCCATCACCAGCGCGAGCAGGATGTTGCTCTGGACCACGAAGTAACCCAGGGTTCGGGAGGGGTCGCCCAGGAGTACTGCGAGCGTCACGCCGGCGGCCGCCGCCAGGGCGACCAGCAGGCGGAAGGCCGCGGCCGCCGGGCGGCGGATCGGGGTGATGACGGCCGAGGCGGGGACGGGGGACGGCTTCAGTGCGGGCTTGCCCGGAATCGCGGGGAGGTCCGGTATGTCCCTGGGTATCGGGGCGGTCATGCCCCTCACGCTGACAGAAGCGGATATAGGGGGCGATCTGGGTGTGCTGTGCGGGTTAACGGGCCCTTGACGGGCCCGGCCCTTGAGGGCTCCTGCCGGTGGGCAGTGGCCGACGGCTACTCCCGCCCCACCAACGTCAGCAGCGTCGCCTCCGGCGGGCACGCGAACCGTACCGGCGTGTAGCGGTTCGTGCCGCAGCCCGCCGAGACGTGCAGGTACGCCGTACGGCCCTCCGCCGTGTGCGTGGACAGGCCCTTCACTCGGTCCGTGTCCAGGTCGCAGTTGGTGACCAGGGCGCCGTAGAAGGGGATGCACAGCTGGCCGCCGTGGGTGTGGCCGGCCAGGATCAAGGGGTAGGCGTCGGCCGTGAAGGCGTCCAGCGTGCGCAGGTACGGCGCGTGGACCACGCCCATGGAGAAGTCGGCCGAGTCCGACGGGCCGCCGGCCACCTGGTCGTAGCGGTCCCGCTTGATGTGCGGGTCGTCCAGCCCTGTCAGCTCCAGCGAGACACCCTCGATCTTGAGCGTGCCGCGCGTGTTGGTCAGGTTCAGCCAACCCGCCGCGTCGAAGGCGTCCCGCATGTCCTCCCACGGGTTGTGCACCACGCCGACGGCCGGCGGATTGCCGTTCAGGCCATGGCGACCCTGGACCTTCTCGAGCAGGTAGCGGGCGGGGTTGCGCAGCATGGGGCCGTAGTAGTCGTTGGAGCCGAAGACGTACGCGCCCGGGAACTCCATCAGGGGGCCGAGCGCGTCCAGGACCTCCGGGATGCCCTCCGAGTCGGAGAGGTTGTCACCCGTGTTGATCACGAAGTCGGGGCGCAGGCCCGCCAGGGAGCGCAGCCAGCGCTGCTTCTTGCGCTGACCGCTGACCATGTGGATGTCGGAGACCTGCAACACGCGCAGGGGTCGCATCCCCGAGGGCAGGACCGGGACCGTGACCCGGCGCAGGCGGAAGGAGCGGGCCTCGAATCCCGCCGCGTACAACAGACCGGCGGCACCAGCCGCCGTGATGCCCAGGGGGACTCCGTATCGCGCGCGCATAAGACCATCGTGTCAGACCACGCCGGTCACTGCGCCCGGCGGTGCCCGAAATCCCCTGACGCCACCGGCGCTTAAACCATCGCCCCACAAATCAATGGGCGTCTTTCCACCCGCACCTGCGACAATCAACCCCATGACCACGCTCAAGTCGAAGCTTCAGGATCACCTCAACGCCGCCATCAAGGAGCGCGACGAGCTCCGCTCCTCGACGCTCCGGCTGACGCTCGCCGCGATCACCAAGGAGGAGGTCGCGGGCAAGGAGAAGCGCGAGCTCTCCGACGACGAGGTGCAGAAGGTGATCACCCGCGAGGCGAAGAAGCGGCGTGAGGCGGCCGAGGCCTTCGCACAGGGTGGTCGTGCCGAGCAGGCCGAGCGGGAGAAGGCGGAGGGCGAGGTGCTCGCGGAGTACCTGCCCAAGCAGCTGTCCGACGAGGAGCTCCAGCAGATCGTGGCCCAGGCCGTCGAGGAGGCCAGGGCCGCCGGTGCGGAGGGGCCGCGGGCCATGGGCGCCGTCATGAAGATCGTGAACCCGAAGGTGGCCGGCCAGGCCGAGGGCGGCCGGGTCGCCGCCGCGGTGAAGAAGCTGCTGACCGGCTGACCGCCCTTCGGCTGGACCTAACAGGGGCGGCCCCCTCTTCCCCTTTCGGGAGAGGGGGCCGCCCCTGTTGGTCACGCCCCTGTTGGTCACGCCGACGGCTCAGCCGAACCGCCCGCCGTTCCCGTTCCCGTTGCCGCCCCCGTTGTCCTGGCCCCGGAAGAAGCCCTCGGGAATGGAGAAGGAAGGTGTCGGGAAGGGGTCGCCGCCTCCGCCGCCGTTGTTGTTGCCGCCGACCAGGCCACCGATGAAGCCGTCCCCGTCGTCGCGGCCCTCGTCGTCGCCGTTCCCGTCGCCGCGGTCCCGGTCGATGCCGTCGGGGATGTGGACGGTGTTGAACTGCTCGACGGGCTTGCCCTCCAGCGCGCCGGTCATCATGTCGCCCCAGATCGGACCGGGGACCTCACCACCGAAGACCTTGCCGTACGACCGGCCGCCTATGGTGATGTTGGTCATCTTCCGCTTGTGTGCGGGGTCACCGACCCACACGGCACCGGCCATGTTCGGCGTGTAGCCCACGAACCAGGCCGCGTAGCGCTCGTCCGTCGTACCGGTCTTACCGGCGCTGGGGCGGCTGTCGAGGCCGGCCTTCTTACCCGTACCGTCCTCGACGACGCCCCGCAGCAGCGCGTTGATGGTGTCGGCGGTCTTCTCCGACATCGCACGCGAGCAGGTCGACTTCGGGACCTGGAGCGACTTCGTCTGGTCGCCGACGCGCTGGGTGACCGACTCGATGGCGACCGGCGTGCAGTGCATCCCGCGCGAGGCGAAGGTCGCGTACGCGTTCGCCATGGTCAGCGGGGACATCTCCTGGGTGCCGAGGGCGATGGAGGGCACCTGGGGCATCTTGTCGCCGTCGGCCCGCACGACGCCCATCTTCTTCGCCATCGTCGTGACCGGGCAGATGCCGATGTCGCTGATCATCTGCACGTAGTAGGTGTTGACCGACTTGGCGGTCGCTTCCTTCATGTCGTACGGGCCGACCTCCGACTCGTTCTCGTTCTCGAGCTTGGCGGGGTCGGTCCGGCTGTTCTTCCAGGTCTTGCCGTCGCAGGCCGAGACGGGGCTCGGATACGGCATCTGGTACGGCGAGGAGTACACCTTGTTCGCCGGCATGCCGTCCTCGAGGGCCGCGGCGGCCACGATCGGCTTGAACGTCGAACCGGGCTGATAGCCCATGCCGCCGCCCATCGACTGGTCGACGGAGAGGTTGATCTGCGTCTCGTTCTTGCCGAAGCCGTACGGACGAGACTGGCCCATGGCGAGGATCTTGCCGGTGCCGGGCTGGACGAGGGAGGCGGCGGTGGCCACGTCGTCGCTCTTGTAGACGTGGTCCTTGATGGACTGCTGCGCTGAGTCCTGGGCCTGCGGGTCCATGGTGGTGCGGATGGTGAGGCCGCCCTGGTTCCAGACCTTCGCCCGCTTCTCCTTGGTCTTGCCGAAGACCGGGTCGTTCAGGAAGACCTCGCGCACGTAGTCACAGAAGAAGCCCGCGCCCTTGGTCGCCGTGATGCAGCCGTTCTTGGGCTTGCTGACCTTCAGACCCAGCGGCGCTTTCATCGCCTCGGCGGCCTGCGCCCGGGAGATGTCGCCGACGTCGGCCATGCGCCGGAGCACGATGTTGCGGCGCTTGGTGGCCTCCGCCTCGTCGTTGACCGGGTCGTACCGGCTCGGCGACTGGACGATGCCGGCGAGGAGGGCCGCCTCCTGGACGTTCAGGTCCTTGGCCGACTTGGAGAAGTAGCGCTGGGCCGCGGCCTCGACGCCGTAGGCCTGCTGACCGAAGAACGTGATGTTCAGGTAGTTCTCGAGGATCTTCTTCTTCCCGAGCTCCTCCTCGACCTGGATCGCGTACTTCAGTTCGCGGATCTTGCGGCCGATGGTCTGCTGGGTGGCCTGCGCGACCTTCGTCGGGTCGTCGCCGGCCTCCTCGACGAATACGTTCTTCACATACTGCTGCGTCAGGGTCGAGGCGCCCTGGGCGACCTCACCGCTGCGCGCGTTCTTGTTGAGGGCGCGCAGGACGCCCTTCAGGTCGACCGCGCCGTGCTGGTAGAAGCGCGAGTCCTCGATCGCGACGATCGCCTTCTGCACGTACGGCGAGATGTCCTTGAGGGGGACCACCGTGCGGTCGCGCGAGTAGACCGTGGCGATCTGACCGCCGTCGGCGTCGAGGATCGAGGTCCGCTGGCTCAATGGCGGGGTCTTCATGTTGGCCGGGAGCTCGTCGAAGCTCTCGACCGATCCCTTCGCCGCCAGCCCCAGCGCGCCCACCGCGGGCAGCGCGATACCGGCCAGCACGGCTCCCGCGAGAACACTGACACCGAGGAACTTGGCGGCCTGCTGCGTGGGTGACAGACCACCGCCCGAGCGCTTCTTTGGCATGAGGGCAGCCTACGTTCTCATTCGCCGGACAGGCGTATAGGCCTTGGCCTAAGCTGCTCTCAACTGTCACAGCAGTGAGGCCACGTATCAATACGTCCGGCGACCCCGAATCGTTCCGGGTGTTCCCCAACTTTTTTGGTGGGGTCGTGTCCGAATCCGCCTCGTGTGTCCTGTGGCGTCCGTTGTGACACAGCTGAACTGTCCTGGTTTGCCGGGAAGGTTACGTATGTCGCCAGCTCACTCCCCCGGGTGATCTGCCGCTTACCCATAGTCCGTTCGGACCATTCAAGATTGGGCCCGCTGGGGGTGTTGCGCTGTGCCCACCTTCCGTAACGTCCTCAACTGGCGGCGGTGAATATGCCGCTGCCGCCGTGGGGGAGCCTCGATTCGGGAGAGGACGGCGCCGGTATGGGCTGGGTAGTCGACTGGAGTGCGCAGGCGGCCTGCCGCACTACCGATCCGGACGAACTGTTCGTTCAAGGAGCAGCGCAGAACAGGGCCAAGGCGGTGTGCACCGGATGCCCGGTGCGTACGGAGTGCCTGGCCGACGCGTTGGACAATCGCGTCGAGTTCGGCGTATGGGGAGGCATGACGGAGCGGGAGCGCCGCGCCCTGCTGCGCAGGCGGCCCACGGTGACCTCCTGGCGCCGGCTGCTGGAGACCGCACGTTCGGAGTACGAGCGTGGCACGGGGATCGTGCCCCTCGACGACGACGACGAGGTCTACGAGAACTACGCGGCGGTGAGCTGAGGGGTTCCCTCCGGGGGCTCCTCGGGGCTTCAGGTCGGGGCTCAGGCCCCTACGGAGACAGGCGCGGCCAGGCCCGTTGGCAGGGCCGGGTCGCCCCTGGGGCACTCGCGTTGCGCCCAGGCGCACTCGCTGCTCGGGCGCTCGGGCGCTCAGGCGCTCGCCTCAGGGCGGGTGCCCGCCTCGGGCAGCTCGGTCTCGGGCAGTTCGCGCTCGTTCGCCGCGAGCCGGTCGCCGATGTCGCGCAGTCCCGCGAGGTCGTGCACATCACCGGGCAGCGCGCCCACTTCCGTCACCGCCACCTCGGGGTGGAGCGCGGTGAAGCGGTCACGCGTGCGCTGCTCACGGGAGAGCAGCTGCATACGTTCGGCGTGCAGCCTCAGCAGGCCTGCCGTGAGCTGTTCGACGGAGCGCTCGGTGTTCTCGGCGTCCTCGGCGGGGGAGCCACCGTCAGAAGCCGGAGCAACAGCCGGAGCTGGTGTTTCGGATGTGAGAGGGTCTGAACTGTCGTACGTGTCGGGGGAGTTACGAAGTACTGCTTTCCCGCCCTCCTGATCCACAATGCGGGGCTCTTCAAGATTTTCCGCGGCGTCGAGCGCACGCTCGGCCGACAGCCGGCCGGCGCCGCTGCCGTGGACCCGGTTGAGTACCAGCCCGGCGAGCGGCATGTCCTCCGCGGCCAGCCGTTCCACGAAGTACGCGGCCTCGCGCAGCGCGTCCCGCTCCGGGGCCGCGACCACGAGGAACGCCGTGCCGGGCGCCTGGAGCAGCTTGTACGTGGCGTCCGCGCGGGTGCGGAACCCGCCGAAGGTCGTGTCCATCGCGGACACGAACGTCTGGACGTCCTTGAGGAGCTGGCCGCCGAGCAGCTTGCCGAGGGTGCCGGTCATCATCGACATCCCGACGTTCAGGAATTTCATCCCGGCCCGGCCGCCCAGCTTCGCCGGCGCGGTCAGCAGCCGGATCAGCCGCCCGTCCAGGAACGACCCGAGCCGCTTGGGCGCGTCCAGGAAGTCCAGCGCCGAGCGGGACGGCGGGGTGTCGACGATGATCAGGTCCCACTCGTCCCTGGCCCGCAGCTGCCCGAGCTTCTCCATCGCCATGTACTCCTGCGTGCCCGCGAAGCCCGCCGAGAGCGACTGGTAGAAGGGGTTGCCCAGGATCGCGGCGGCCCGCTCGGGGTCCGCGTGCGCCTCGACGATCTCGTCGAAAGTGCGCTTCATGTCGAGCATCATCGCGTGCAGCTCGCCGCCCGCGGAGTCGTCGATGCCCTTCACCCGGCGCGGCGTGTTGTCGAGGGAGTCGATGCCCATGGACTGGGCGAGCCGGCGGGCCGGGTCGATGGTGAGGACGACGACCTTGCGGCCTCGCTCGGCCGCGCGCAGGCCCAGGGCCGCCGCGGTCGTGGTCTTGCCGACCCCGCCCGAGCCGCAGCACACCACGATGCGGGTCTTCGGGTCCTCCAGCAGCGGGTCGATGTCGAGCACGCGCGCGGGGGACAGGTGGTGGCGGGCCGGGTCGTGGGTGTGGGCCGGGTCCGGACGACTCATGACATCCCCTGCTTCCGACTCATGACGGGCCTTGCCTGTGTGCTGTTCCGGGGGCCGCGGCCTGCCCGGCTCATGACACGCCCTGCTCGCGCAGCTCGCGGGCCAGTTCGTACAGCCCCGCCAGGTCCATGCCTTCGGCGAACAGCGGCAGTTCGTGCAGCGGCAGGCCCAGCTCGGTGAGCACCGCACGCTGCTCGTGCTCCAGCGTGTACCGCTCGGCGTACTCCTCGGCCTGGGTGAGCAGCGGATCCACCAGCCGCTCCGCGCGACCGCCGCGCCTCGCCCCGCCGAGCCCGGCGGACGACAGCGACCGCGCAACCGTGGAACGCGGGACCGTCCGTACGAGTTCCAGGTCGGCCGCGTCCAACACCTCGGGCCGCACCATGTTCACGATGAGCCGCCCCACCGGCAGCCGGGCCGACCGCAGCTCTGCGATGCCGTCCACGGTCTCCTGGACGGGCATCTCCTCCAGCAGTGTCACCAGGTGCACGGCCGTTTCCGGCGACTTCAGCACCCGCATCACGGCCTGTGCCTGATTGTGTATCGGGCCGATCTTGGCGAGACCGGCGACCTCGTCGTTGACGTTGAGGAAGCGCGTGATGCGCCCGGTCGGCGGGGCGTCCATGACGACGTAGTCGTACGCGAACCGCCCGCTGCGATCCTTGCGCCGCACCGCCTCGCACGCCTTGCCGGTGAGGAGTACGTCCCTCAGGCCGGGCGCGATGGTGGTGGCGAAGTCGATCGCGCCGAGCTTCTTCAGGGCCCGTCCGGCGCTCCCCAGTTTGTAGAACATCTGGAGGTAGTCCAGAAGGGCCAGTTCGGGGTCGATGGCCAGTGCGTACACCTCCCCGCCCCCGGGAGCGACGGCGATCTTCCGCTCCTCATAAGGCAGCGCTTCCGTTTCGAAGAGCTGCGCGATGCCCTGACGGCCCTCGACCTCGACGAGAAGCGTCCGCTTCCCCTCCGTGGCCAGGGCCAGCGCTAGGGCCGCGGCCACCGTGGTCTTGCCGGTACCGCCCTTGCCGCTGACGACCTGGAGCCTGCTCACGTATTCGAGCCTAACCAGTCCGTGCCCGGGCTACGCGGGAGGCTGTGGATAACCGTCGCTGTGGATGGTGGACGACCGGGGGCGTGGTCGGCCGCGTGACCCTTCTCCGGCAGCGGCTAGAGTCGGCCCCATGACCAAGTGGGAATACGCAACCGTGCCGCTGCTCGTCCACGCCACGAAGCAGATTCTGGACACCTGGGGCGAGGACGGCTGGGAGCTCGTCCAGGTCGTGCCCGGGCCGAACAACCCCGAGCAGCTCGTGGCCTACCTGAAGCGGGAGAAGCAGTAATGAGCGCCGTCGAGGCGAAGCTGGCCGAGCTCGGCCTGACCCTGCCCGACGTCGTCCCGCCGCTCGCCGCGTACCAGCCGGCCGTGCAGTCCGGGCCGTACGTCTACACCGCCGGGCAGCTCCCGATGGTGGAGGGCAAGCTTCCGGTCACCGGCAAGGTCGGTGCGGAGGTCACCCCGGAGGAGGCCAAGGAGCTGGCGCGCACATGTGCGCTGAACGCCCTGGCCGCCGTCAAGTCCGTCGCCGGTGACCTGGACCGCATCGCGCGCGTGGTGAAGGTCGTGGGCTTCGTGGCCTCGGCCTCCGACTTCACGGGCCAGCCCGCGGTGCTGAACGGCGCCAGCGAGCTGCTCGGCGAGGTCCTCGGCGACAAGGGCGTGCACGCGCGCAGCGCGGTGGGCGTGGCGGTGCTGCCGCTGGACGCGCCGGTGGAGGTCGAGATCCAGGTGGAGCTCGCGTAGCACCCATTCGGTGGCCCTAGGGGTCTGTCGTTTGGATCACGACGCGGACGCGGGGTCTGGCACGCGCATCTGCGGCGTTGTCGTCGGTTGCCGACTCCCCCACGCTCGGCTTCGCTCGCGCGGGCGGTGCCCCCATCGCGTCGACGCCCTCCTCCGCCTTGCAGCCGCAGGCACCGGACCCAGCTCACCGGCGCTGACGAGATGCCGTCGACTCCCTGCGACGTGATCCAAACGACAGGCCCCAGCTGCGGAATCCGTCCCCGGAGCCACTCGAACATCCGCCCGTCACGGGATAGCCTCGCGCCCATGGCGAACGGTCAGTGGTACCCCCCGGAGTGGCCGGACCGCATCCGCGCCCTCGCGGCCGGCACCCTCACCCCGGTCACCCCGAAGCGCGCGGCCACCGTCATGCTCCTGAGGGACACCGGCACCGGCCCCGCCGTCCACATGCTGCGCAGACGCGCCTCCATGGCCTTCGCCGGGGGCGCGTACGCGTATCCCGGCGGCGGTGTCGATCCGCGTGACGACGACCACCACGTCCGCTGGGCGGGCCCCAGGCGCGCGTGGTGGGCGGAACGGCTCGGCGTCGACGAGACGACGGCCCAGGCGATCGTCTGCGCCGCCGTACGGGAGACGTACGAGGAGGCGGGCGTGCTGCTCGCCGGACCGACGCCGGACTCGGTCGTCGGCGACACCACCGGCGCCGACTGGGAGGCCGACCGTGCCGCCCTGGTCGCCCGGGACCTGTCCTTCGCGGAGTTCCTGGACCGCCGCGGCCTGGTCCTGCGCTCCGACCTGCTCGGCGCCTGGACCCGCTGGATCACTCCGGAGTTCGAGGCCCGCCGCTACGACACCTGGTTCTTCGTGGCCGCCCTCCCCGAGGGGCAGCGCACCCGCAACGCCTCCACGGAGGCCGACCGTACGGTGTGGATCGCCCCGGGCGAGGCGGCGGCCGGGTACGACAAGGGCGAGCTGCTGATGATGCCGCCGACCATCGCGACCCTGCGTCAGCTGACGGCGTACGAGACGGCCGCCCAGGCGCTCGCGGCCGCCTCGGGGCGTGACCTCACGCCCGTCCTGGCCACCGCCCGCCTGGTGGACGGCGAGATCCTGCTCTCCTGGCCGGGCCACGACGAGTTCACCAAGCACATCCCGAACGCCCCGACCGGTGGAGCCACCGCATGACGGACGCAGCAGCCCTTCCCGGCCAGCCTCGCGGCGGGGTCCTCTCGGGGCCCGCCACCGCGCGGGCCGTCAACGTCCTGGCCCCCAACCCGTCGGCGATGACCCTGGACGGCACGAACACCTGGATCCTCGCCGAGCCCGACTCGGACCTGGCGGTGGTGGTCGACCCGGGCCCGCTCGACGACGGGCACCTGCGCCATGTCGTCGCCACGGCCGAGCAGGCCGGCAAGCGGGTCGCCCTGACCCTGCTGACCCACGGTCATCCCGACCACGCGGCGGGTGCCTCCCGGTTCGCCGAACTGACCGGCACGCGCGTGCGGGCGCTCGATCCGGCACTGCGGCTGGGCGACGAGGGCCTGGCCGCCGGAGACGTGATCACCACCGGCGGCCTCGAACTGCGGATCGTCCCGACCCCCGGCCACACCGCCGACTCCCTCTCCTTCCATCTCCCCGCCGACCGGGCGATCCTGACCGGCGACACGATCCTGGGCCGCGGGACGACGGTCGTGGCACACCCCGACGGCCGTCTCGGCGATTACCTGGACTCCCTGCGACGCCTCAGGTCCCTCGCGGTCGACGACGGCGTCCACACGGTGCTGCCGGGCCACGGACCGGTCCTGGAGGACGCCCAGGGCGTCGTCGAGTACTACCTCGCCCACCGCGCCCACCGCCTCGCCCAGGTCGAAACGGCCGTCGAGGACGGCTACCGCACCCCCGCCGAGGTCGTCGCCCACGTCTACGCCGACGTCGACCGCTCCCTGTGGCCGGCGGCGGAACTGTCGGTACGGGCGCAGTTGGACTACCTGGAGGAGCACGGGCTCATCTAGGGCCCGTCAGGGACGCGGCGCTTTGACGCCGTGCACGCGCGCGTACTCCTCGGCGAGCCAGGGACCGAGATCGTCGACGTACGAGACGAGCACGGCGGCGTCCCCCGTCGGCTCGCGCCCCAGGACGGCCGCGGCCCGCATCTGCTCGGCGCGCTGCGGGTAGTACCGGCCGAACGCCCCGGCCATCTCCCGCAGATCGCTGGTCCAGCCGTTCCAGCGAGGCATGACCAGGGTGAAGCCCGTACGCACGAGGTGCCGGGACATGAACCGGACAAGGGGACGGCGGGCCTCGTCGGTGTCGCCGGCCTCGGCGATCCGCCGGCGCCAGCGCGGGAGGAGCAGGGCCAGGTCGCCGTTGGTCTCACGGGCCAGGAGCGTGTCCGGACGGTAGCGCGGCAGCTGCGCGGCGAGGTCCTCGCCCAGCAGCGGTGTGCACAGGCAGGCGACGAACCATCCCAGGTCGTACCGCTCCAGGTCGCTCAGCAGCCGTGCCCGGCTGAACAGCAGCGTCCCGTGCCCGTCGAGCTGCCCGAACTCCTCGTCCAGCGCGGCGCCGAGGGCACGGGCGTCGGCCCGGTCCGCGTCCGTCGGCTCCTCGCGCAGGGCGAGCAGCAGATCGAGGTCGCTGTGCCCCACGCGCGCGGTGCCGCGCGGAATCGACCCGTAGAGGTACGCGCTGTGCAGCCGCGCCCCGAACCCGTCGGTCAGCCACGCCCGGGCCGTGTCGACGACCGGGCGGAAGGCGGCGGGCACGCGTGCGAGGGAGCCCTCCCGGGCGATGAAGCCCTGCGCGTCGAGTCCGGGGCGGTGAACGGTTCCGGCCATGCGGTCACTGTGCCGTGAAGGGGGACGCCGGCGCGTCTCGTTTTCGTGCCGCGTACGCGTCGGGCCCCGTCCCGCGAGGAGACAGGGCCCGACGAGGTACGGTCAGCGGTGCGTGCGCGTCAGCGCGAGCGCTTGGCGAGGCGTTCCACGTCCAGGAGGATCACCGCGCGGGCCTCCAGGCGCAGCCAGCCGCGCTGGGCGAAGTCCGCCAGTGCCTTGTTGACCGTCTCGCGGGACGCGCCGACCAGCTGGGCCAGCTCCTCCTGCGTGAGGTCGTGGACGACGTGGATGCCCTCTTCGGACTGCACGCCGAACCGGCGGGAGAGGTCCAGCAGGGCGCGGGCGACACGGCCCGGGACGTCCGAGAAGACGAGGTCGGACATCGCGTCGTTGGTCTTGCGCAGCCGGCGTGCGACGGCGCGCAGGAGCGCCGTGGCCACCTCGGGGCGGGCGTTCAGCCAGGGCTGGAGGTCGCCGTGGCCGAGGCCGAGCAGCTTGACCTCGGTCAGCGCCGTGGCGGTCGCGGTGCGCGGGCCCGGGTCGAACAGCGACAGCTCGCCGATGAGCTCGCCGGGGCCGACCACGGCCAGCATGTTCTCGCGGCCGTCGGGGGACGTGCGGTGGAGCTTGACCTTCCCCTCCGTGACCACGTACAGGCGGTCGCCGGGGTCACCCTCGTGGAACAGCGAGTCGCCGCGCGCGAGGGTCACCTCACTCATGGAGGCGCGGAGCTCCGCGGCCTGCTCGTCGTCGAGCGCCGCGAAGAGCGGATTGCGCCGCAGAACGTCGTCCACGAGTTCTCTCCTTGTCGACCTGCTCAGGGGCTGTTGCCCCCGCGTACCAAGGCACCGTGGTGCCCATTTTGCCGGACGGTCCAAACAGTGTGATCTGTCACAAGGATGCCGCACACGTGTCCCGGGGTACGCGGCAGGGGTCCAATTGGACGCCGATCTTCGAGGGCCGGGGCAGATGTCGGTGCCGGGCCTTAGGCTGGCCGGGTGTCCAAATCGCCGGTGAGAGCACAGGCCGAGGGGGCTGCGCGGGTGGTTGTACGTCGCGATTCCGCTGTGGGCGAACAGAGCCCCGATGGCGGTAGGAAAACGGCGAAAGCGACAGGGGAGGAGGCGCCTTCCGGGAAGTCGGCGCCGGCGAAGAAGGCGCTTGCCAGGAGGGCCGGGGCCGCGAGTAAGCAGGCATCTGCGATGCAGGCTGCGGCTGTGAAGAAAGCCGCTGCTGCGAAAAAGGCCCCCGCCGCCAAGAAGGTCACCGTCGCGCCCAAGAAGGCCACGGCCCGCCTCAAGGGCACCGCCCCGGCCAGGACCGTCGTCCACCCGCCGAGTGGCGAGTCGCGTACCGCCCTGGTCCGCCGGGCCCGCCGTATCAACCGCGAGCTCGCCGAGGTCTACCCGTACGCCCACCCCGAGCTGGACTTCGCCAACCCCTTCCAGCTGGTGGTCGCCACGGTCCTGTCCGCCCAGACCACCGACCTGCGCGTCAACCAGACGACCCCCGCCCTCTTCGCCAAGTACCCCACCCCCGAGGACCTGGCCGCCGCCAACCCGGAGGAGGTGGAGGAGATCCTCCGCCCGTGCGGCTTCTTCCGGGCCAAGACGAAGTCGGTCATAGGGCTGTCCAAGGCCCTGGTGGAGGACTTCGGCGGCGAGGTCCCCGGCCGGCTGGAGGACCTGGTCAAGCTGCCCGGTGTCGGCCGCAAGACCGCGTTCGTCGTGCTCGGGAACGCCTTCGGCCGGCCCGGCATCACCGTGGACACGCACTTCCAGCGCCTGGTGCGCCGCTGGCAGTGGACCGGTGAGACCGACCCGGACAAGATCGAGGCCGCGATCGGCGCGCTGTTCCCGAAGAGCGACTGGACGGACCTCTCGCACCACGTGATCTGGCACGGCCGCCGTATCTGCCACGCCCGCAAGCCCGCCTGCGGCGCCTGCCCGATCGCCCCGCTCTGCCCGGCGTACGGCGAGGGCGAGACCGACCCGGAGAAGGCGAAGAAGCTGCTCAAGTACGAGAAGGGCGGCTTCCCCGGCCAGCGTCTGAACCCCCCGCAGGCCTACCTGGACGCGGGCGGCAAACCGGCGCCGCCGCTGGGGGCCGGATGAGCTGCCCCACGAGCCCCCCGATCAGGGGATCGCGGCCGTTCACGGAACGATCTCAGGGCCGCCGCGCGTTGGAAGCGGCAGGACGACAGGGGTGGCGATGACGCGGGCGAGCGACACACAGGGCGGGCCGGTGACGGTGAGCAAGGAGGGCCTGCCCGGCTGGCTGGACCCGGTGGTGCACGCCGTGGAGACGGTCCGGCCGCGGCAGCTGAGCCGCTTCCTGCCGCCGGAGGACGGCGCCGGGCGGCAGTCCGCCGTGCTGATCCTGTTCGGCGAGGGCGAGCGCGGACCGGAGCTGCTGCTCATGGAGCGCGCGCACTCCCTGCGTTCGCATGCCGGCCAGCCCTCCTTCCCGGGCGGCGCCCTCGACCCCGAGGACGGCGACCCGCGCGGCGACGGCCCGCTGCGGGCCGCCCTGCGCGAGGCGGAGGAGGAGACCGGCCTCGACCCCTCGGGCGTCCAGCTCTTCGGCGTGCTGCCCCGGCTGTACATCCCGGTCAGCGGCTTCGTCGTCACCCCGGTGCTGGGCTGGTGGCGTGAGCCCAGCCCGGTCGGCGTCGTCGACCCGAACGAAACCGCCAGGGTCTTCACCGTCCCCGTGGTGGATCTCACGGATCCCGCGAACCGTGCCACCACCGTCCACCCCAGCGGCCACCGAGGCCCGGCATTTCTGGTCGAATCGGCACTTGTCTGGGGTTTCACGGCCGGAATCATCGACCGACTGCTGCACTACGCGGGCTGGGAGCGGCCCTGGGACCGCGAGAAGCAGGTCCCGCTCGACTGGCGCGCATGACAGGGTGGCCTCCGTGAACGTGCTGGACATCTTGTTGTTGGTCGCCGCCGTGTGGTTCGCGGTCGTCGGGTACCGCCAGGGGTTCGTCGTCGGCATCCTGTCGGTGATCGGCTTCCTGGGCGGTGGTCTCGTCGCGGTCTACGCGCTGCCCGTCATCTGGGACGCGATCACGGACAACGCGGAGGTGAGCACGACCGCGGCCGTCGTCGCGGTCGTCGTCGTCATCGTCTGCGCCTCCGTCGGCCAGGCCCTCACCACCCACCTCGGCAACAAGCTGCGCCGGCACATCACCTGGTCCCCGGCCCGGGCCCTGGACGCCACCGGCGGCGCGTTGGTCAACGTCGTGGCGATGCTCCTGGTCGCCTGGCTGATCGGCTCGGCCCTCGCGGGCACCACACTCCCGACCCTCGGCAAGGAGGTCCGGAACTCCAAGGTGCTGCTCGGCGTCTCCCAGGCGCTGCCGGAGCAGGCCGCCACCTGGTTCGCGGACTTCTCCTCCGTCCTCGCGCAGAACGGCTTCCCGCAGGTCTTCAGCCCGTTCTCGAACGAGCCGATCACCGACGTGCAGCCGCCGGATCCGGCCCTGGCCGACAGCCCGGTGGCGACCCGCGCCCAGCGCTCCATCGTCAAGGTCATGGGCACGGCCCCGAGCTGCGGCAAGGTCCTGGAGGGCACGGGCTTCGTGTTCGCCGACCGCCGCGTCATGACCAACGCGCATGTGGTGGGCGGCGTCGACGAGCCGACCGTGCAGATAGGCGGCGAGGGCAAGAAGTACGACGCCACGGTCGTGCTCTACGACTGGCGGCGCGACATCGCCGTACTCGACGTGCCGGACCTCAAGGCGCCCGCGCTGCGGTTCACCACCGAGGACGCGGGCAGCGGCGACGGCGCGATCGTCGCGGGCTTCCCGGAGAACGGGGCGTACGACGTGCGTGCCGCACGCGTGCGTGGCCGCATCACGGCCAACGGCCCGGACATCTACCACCGCGGTACGGTCCGCCGCGACGTCTACTCCCTCTACGCGAACGTCCGCCAGGGCAACTCCGGCGGCCCGCTGCTCACACCCGACGGCAGGGTCTACGGCGTCGTCTTCGCCAAGTCCCTCGACGACACCGAGACGGGTTACGCGCTGACCGTGGACGAGATCCAGAAGGACATCACCAGGGGGCGCACCGCCAACCAGCAGGTGGGCAGCGACAGCTGCGCGCTCTAGGAGTGGCGCTGGAGCGGGGCAGCCGACGGGGTCACTCGCGGGGGCGACGCCTCAGTCGCGTGTGTGGCGCAGACGCACGGAGACCCAGCGGGCCCGGCGGCGGAGGATGCGCGGGATCCCGACCCTGGGGTCCGCGGTCGCCATCTGCGGTGCACCGCTTCGCTGGTGGGGGTTCGCACCGCTCGCCGAGCGGCGATTGCGGCTTGCGTCACTGTAGTCGTGCGTCCAGCCCATACCTCGACGTGTGCCCCAGCCCCATGGTCGATAACCGCCGCCGGGGCGCCCAATTGGCCTATGCGCCAGGCAAATGGCCGTTCGTAGTACAAGCGTTCACGGGCGGATACCGGCCGCGGCCATCCGGTCACCGGTCGGGTTCGGGATCCTTCAGCCAGTTGATGAGCTCGGAGGAGAACGCGACCGGGTCCTCTTCGTGCGGGAAGTGGCCGAGGCCGTCGAACAGGCGCCAGCGGTACGGGGCTTCGACGTACTCGCCTGATCCGGCCGCGCTGCGCGTGCGCATGACGGGGTCGAGCGAGCCGTGCAGATGGAGCGTCGGCACGCGCACGGGCCGCTTCATGCGGCGGTTGAACTGGATGCCGTCCGGGCGGGCCAGGGAGCGCACCATCCAGCGGTACGGCTCGACCGCGCAGTGAGCCGCGGAGGGGATGCACATGGCCCGGCGGTAGTTCTCCAGTGCCTCGTCCTCCGGCGGACGCGGCCCGGACCAGTCCTGGATCAGCCGGGCCACGAGCTCCCCGTCGTCGGCGGTGAGCTGCCGCTCCGGGATCCAGGGCCGCTGGAACCCCCAGATGTGTGAGCCGGCGCGGGTCTGCTTGACGTCTCGCAGCATGGCCGAGCGCCAGCGCCGCGGATGTGGCATGGAGGCGACCGCCAGCCGCCGCACCAGCTTGGGGCGCATCGCGGCGGCCGTCCACGCGAGGTACCCGCCCAGGTCGTGGCCGACCAGCGCGGCGTCCGGCTCACCCAGCGAGCGGATGACGCCGGTGACGTCCAGCGCGAGGTTCGCGGGGTCGTAACCGCGCGGCGTACGGTCGCTGCCCCCGACGCCCCGCAGGTCCATGGCGACGGCCCGGAAGCCCGCGTCGGCGAGCGCCACCAGTTGGTGCCGCCAGGTCCACCAGAACTGCGGGAAGCCGTGCAGGAGCAGCACCAGCGGCCCGTCGCCCAGCTCGGCGATGTGGAAACGGGCGCCGTTGGCGGCGACGTCGCGGTGGCTCCAGGGGCCGTCCAGCCGCACGGCCGAAGCCGGTTGTGCCGAAGGTGTGGCGGGATCGTCGGTCATGACGACGAGCGTGCCACAGCCTCGATGGCCTCGGGGACCCGGTCCTGCGCGAGCTCCGGACGCGGGTGCGGCTTGGCCTTCTGCAGGACGCCCGCGGTCTCCTTCATCGACGCGGCGACCTTCTGCGGGCCCTTGCTCTTCTTGGCCTTCTTCGCGAAGACCACGCCGATCAGCACGAGCACGACCGCGACCAGCACGTTCGCCGCGAAGGACAGCAGGAAGCAGATCGCGAGGTTCCAGTCGCTCCAGGTGCGGATGCCGTACGCCAGCGCGAAGTTCAGCATCGGCAGGGAGAACAGCAGTACCGCCCCCGCCATCGAGAAGGCGCCGCCGCTGGTCGCGCCGCGCTTCACGTCCTGCTTGAGCTGCGCCTTCGCCAGCGCGATCTCGTCGTGCACCAGCGCCGACATTTCCGCCGTCGCCGAGGCGAACAGCTGGCCGATGGTGCGTTCGGCGCCGACCGGGCTGCCGTCGGGTGCGCTCATCGCGGTCTCCCTCTTCTGCGTACGGTCCGATTTCCGCGTCTTGTGCCTGACTGGCCACAGTCGTCCGACTGCGTACGGCCTGACTGCGTACGGTCCCGTCTTTTGTACCGTCCCGTCAGATCATGCCGGACGGTGGTGGTCCTCGCCTGCCCCGCCCGGTACTTCGGCAAGCCCGTGCCGTGCGACTGCCTTCTCCTGAGCGATCCGGCGGTGTTCGGCGGCCTTGCGTTCGTAGAGGGCGGCCAGCCTCAGGTGGTACGCCGGGTCGTCCTCCTCGTAGATGTCCGGGATGCCGTCGAGGTCCTCGTCGCGTTCCTCGGCCTCCCACAGGCGGCGGTACTTGGTGTTCCGCAGCTTCAGCAGCACGGTCGCCAGCGTCGCGGCGATGAGCGAGCCCACGAGCACGGAGACCTTGACCGCGCCGGTCATCGTCTCGTCCCCGTCGAAGGCGAGTTCGCCGATGAGCAGCGAGACGGTGAAGCCGATGCCGGCGAGACTCGCCACCGCGAACACGTCCGCCCAGGCGAGGTCGTCGCTGAGCGACGCCCTGGTGAAACGGGCGGTCAGCCACGTCCCGCCGAAGATGCCGAGGGCCTTGCCGATGACCAGCCCGAGGACGACGCCGAGGGTCTCCGGCCTGGTGAACACGTCGACGAGCGTGCCGCCGGACACGGAGACCCCCGCGCTGAACAGTGCGAACAGCGGTACGGCCAGGCCCGCCGACAGGGGCCGTACGAGGTGCTCGATGTGTTCGCCGGGGGAGTGGGCTTCGCCCTCGCGCCGGTGGCAGCGCAGCATCAGGCCGATGGCGACGCCGGCGATCGTGGCGTGGATGCCGCTGTTGTACATCAGCGCCCAGATGACGAGCGCGAGCGGCACGTACACGTACCAGCCGCGTACGCCCTTGCGCAGCAGCAGCCAGAAGAGGCCCAGACCCACGACGGCGCCGCCGAGCGCGGCGAAGTTCAGGTCGTCGGTGAAGAACACCGCGATGATCAGGATCGCGAAGAGGTCGTCGACGACGGCGAGCGTGAGCAGGAAGGCCCGCAGCGCGCTCGGCAGGGACGTGCCGATGACGGCGAGCACGGCGAGCGCGAAGGCGATGTCGGTGGCGGTGGGCACGGCCCAGCCGGCCAGGGAACCGCCGCCGGTGACGTTGGTGAGGACGTAGACGAGCGCCGGGACGGCCATCCCGCACAGCGCGGCGACGACCGGCAGTGCGGCGGCCTTGGGGTCGCGCAGGTCGCCCGCGACGAGTTCACGCTTGAGTTCGATCCCGGCGACGAAGAAGAAGATCGCCAGCAGCCCGTCGGCGGCCCAGTGCGCGACCGACAGATCGAGGCCGAGGGCGGCGGGGCCCAGGTGGAAGTGGGAGACGCTCTCGTAGCTGTCTCGCAGCGCGGGTACGTTCGCCCAGATCAGTGCGGCGACCGCGGCGGCGAGCAGCAGCACACCGCCGACGGTCTCGGTGCGCAGCGCCTCCGCCATGTAGGTCCGCTCGGGGAGGGAGAGCCGGTCGAGGACCTTGCGGGGGGTGGAGGGGCGGGGCGCGGTCACGTGGGAGACCTCCGGTCGGTGGGCAGGGCTGAACGCATGCCGACCAGACTTCCCGGCGCACCATGAAGCAGTTGTTTTTCTCAATCTAGGTAAACATATGGCCGAACGCACCCGGTGATCACCACCGGAGGTGCCGAAGGGGCACTGGCGTGCCGACCGCCGGGTGCCCCTTCGTCCGTCGCGCTATGCCTGTGCGGTGATCAGTCCTCGCTGGGCGCGGCCGGGAGCTTCGCCTGGATCAGGTCCATGACCGTGGAGTCGGTCAGCGTGGTGACGTCACCGAGTTGGCGGTTCTCCGCGACGTCCCGCAGCAGACGACGCATGATCTTGCCGGAGCGGGTCTTGGGCAGCTCGGCCACCGGCAGGATCCGCTTGGGCTTGGCGATCGGGCCGAGGGCGTTGCCGACGTGGGCGCGCAGCTCGGCGACCAGGGTTTCGGTCTCGGTGGCCGTACCGCGCAGGATCACGAAGGCGACGATCGCCTGCCCGGTCGTCTCGTCCGCCGCGCCGACCACGGCCGCCTCGGCGACCGAGGGGTGGGAGACGAGCGCGGACTCGACCTCGGTGGTGGAGATGTTGTGCCCGGAGACGAGCATGACGTCGTCGACCCGGCCGAGCAGCCAGATGTCGCCGTCGTCGTCCTTCTTGGCGCCGTCACCGGCGAAGTACTTGCCCTCGAAGCGCGACCAGTAGGTGTCGATGAACCGCTGGTCGTCGCCCCAGATGGTGCGCAGCATCGACGGCCACGGCTCGGTCAGCACCAGGTAGCCGCCACCGCCGTTGGGCACCTCGTTGGCCTCGTCGTCTACGACCGTGGCGGCGATGCCGGGCAGCGGCGTCTGCGCGGAGCCCGGCTTGGTCGCGGTCACGCCCGGCAGCGGGGTGATCATCATCGAGCCGGTCTCGGTCTGCCACCACGTGTCCACGATCGGGGTGCGGTCGCCGCCGATGTTCTTGCGGTACCAGATCCACGCCTCGGGGTTGATCGGCTCGCCCACCGAGCCCAGCACCCGCAGGCTGGACAGGTCGAACTTGGCGGGGATGTCGTCGCCCCACTTCATGAACGTGCGGATCGCGGTCGGCGCGGTGTAGAG
Organism: Streptomyces sp. NPDC052064; assembly: GCF_055585925.1. NCBI lineage: Bacteria > Bacillati > Actinomycetota > Actinomycetes > Kitasatosporales > Streptomycetaceae > Streptomyces > Streptomyces sp. NPDC052064. Next base: position 142,550 of record NZ_JBVJJE010000002.1, on the reverse strand, counting down.
GATCGTCACGCCGTACTTCTGGACGATCTCCCAGAAGCGGCCCTGGTGCGGGGTGTCGGGCGTGCCCTCGTACATGACCTGCGTCGCGCCGTTCGCCAGCGGGCCGTAGACGATGTACGAGTGGCCGGTGACCCAGCCGACGTCGGCGGTGCACCAGTAGACGTCCGTCTCCGGCTTGAGATCGAAGACGGCGTGGTGGGTGTAGGCGGTCTGCGTGAGGTAGCCGCCGGAGGTGTGCAGGATGCCCTTCGGCTTACCCGTGGTGCCCGAGGTGTAGAGGATGAACAGCGGGTGCTCGGCGTTGAACGCCTGCGGGGTGTGCTCGGCGCTCTGCCGTCCGACGAGGTCGTGCCACCACACGTCGCGGCCCTCGGTGAAGGCGACCTCCTGGCCCGTGCGGCGCACGACCAGGACGTGCTCCACGTTGCCCGCCTTCTCGACCGCCTCGTCCACGGCCGGCTTCAGCGCGGACGGCTTGCCGCGCCGGTAGCCGCCGTCGGAGGTGATGACCACGCGCGCGTCGGCGTCCTGGATGCGGGTGGCGAGCGCGTCCGAGGAGAAACCGCCGAAGACGACGGAGTGCGCGGCGCCGATGCGGGCGCAGGCCAGCATCGCGATCGCCGTCTCGGGGATCATCGGCATGTAGACGGCGACCCGGTCGCCGGCCTGAACTCCCAGTTCCAGCAGGGCGTTGGCGGCCTTGGAGACCTCGTCCTTGAGCTCGGCGTAGGTGATGGCACGGCCGTCGCCGGGCTCGCCCTCGAAGTGGATCGCGACACGGTCGCCGTGCCCGGCCTCCACGTGGCGGTCGACGCAGTTGTAGGCGACGTTGAGCTCGCCGTCCTTGAACCACTTGGCGAACGGCGGGTTCGACCAGTCGAGGGTCTCGGTGGGCTCCTTGGCCCAGGTCAGCCGACGGGCCTGCTCGGCCCAGAAGCCGAGCCTGTCAGCCTTGGCCTGTTCATACGCCTCCGCGGTGACGTTGGCGTTCGCGGCCAGGTCGGCGGGGGGTGCGAACCTGCGCTCTTCCTTGAGCAGGTTGGCCAGGCTTTCGTTGCTCACGGCATCTGCCTTTCCCAGGGTGTCCGTTGTGTCCCAGGCCACAGCTCATCAGACCCGGGGGTGCGATGACAAGGGCCGACCACGGATTGGTATAGACCTGTTGGGCGGTGGTCTCGGCGGCCGGCGTCATCCGTACCCACGGACGCCGACCAGGGAAAGTTCAGCCTGTGTAACGCGCGTCACCCATGGGGCGGGGGTGTGGCGTGCGGGCGGTGGGGGTGTGCGGGCGGTGGGGGGTGCGGCCCGGAGGCGGTCGGAGCCGTCGGGCTGTCGGGGCCGCACACCCGTGCACGACACCCGTGCACGCGCCGGGCTCACGCCGTCAGGTCCGCCTCGCGTACGCGGTCGAAGACGCCACCGCCGCCGTCCGTCTCGGTGAGCAGGTAGGCCTCGGCCTCGCCCACGTGGAAGTACATCCCGTGCAGTTCCAGGGTGCCCTTGTCGAGGGCCCGGGCCACCGAGTCGTGGGCGCGCAGGTGCTCCAACTGCTGGACCACGTTGGTCAGGCAGAGCTGCTCGACCGCGTCCTCGGGCGCCCGCCCGGCCAGGCTGCCCCACGCCAGTCTGTCGTCGGCCATGCGATCAAGGCTCGGCAGCCCGTGCCGCAGCCACCGCTTCAGCGGTGTCCGGGCGCCGCCGGGCTCGGAGTTGAGCAGCGCCTGCATGGCGCCGCAGCCCGAGTGCCCGCACACCGTGATGGACCGCACCCGCAGCACGTCGACGGCGTACTCGATCGCGGCCGCCACCGAGTCGTCGCCGCTCTCCTCGCCCGGCCGTGGGACGAGGTTGCCCACGTTGCGCACGACGAAGAGGTCGCCCGGACCACTGGAGGTGATCATCGATGTGACCAGTCGTGAGTCGGCGCAGGTCAGGAAGAGCTGCGACGGCCGCTGCCCCTCACGCGCCAGCCGGGCCAGCTCGCTGCGCACCAGGGGCGCGGTGTTGCGCTGGAACGCGCTGATGCCACGCGCCAGTTCGTGCCTCCTGGCTCTGCCGGTGCCTGCCGGGTCCGGCTCGATGCGGTCCGTCCCGCCCGGGGTGTTCCGGGAAGGGGGAGTGGACTGGGGGCGGTCGCACTGGTGGTTGCGCCAGGGCGTCCAGGGCCGGCAGCGGCAGCCGGTGAGGGCCTGGGGCTCAGTGATGCGGGTGCCGGGGTGCCGGCCGGTGATCTCGACGGTGCCGCCCTGCGCGGTGTGCGTCTTCTGCCAGTCCTGCAACGTCTCGTACGCCGCGTGGTCCATGAACGACCCGTCCAGCTCGACGACGGTGTCGGCCCCGTGGGGTACGAGATGCAGGACCCGGCTGAGCCGTGGCACCGCGAGGAACGTCAACTGTCCTCTGACGTGTACGTGATGGACTCCTTCCGTCTCTTCGTGCGTGATGCCGGTGCGGGTGAGGCGGTGCAGGGCGACGCCCACGGCCATGGCGATGCCCAGCGCCACGCCTTGCAGAACGCCGAGGAACACCACGCCCAGGGTCGTGACGGCGTAGACCCACACCTCTCGGTGGCGCGTCACCGTGCGGATGTGGTGCAGGGACACCATCTGGATGCCGACGGCCATCACCAGGGCGGCGAGCGAGGCGAGCGGGATGAGCTCCAGGAGCGGGACCATCAGCAGCGCGGCGATCACTACGAGAACGCCGTGCAGCATCGTGGAGTTCCGGCTCACCGCGCCCGCGTGCACATTCGCCGAAGTCCGCACGGCCACGCCCGCGATGGGCAGTCCGCCGAGCGAGCCGGAGACGATGTTGGCGGCACCCTGCCCGAGCAGTTCTCGGTCGAGGTCGGAGCGCCGGACGCGGGCGGGCAGGCCCGGGCGGCCGGCCACCAGCTTGTCGACGGCGACCGCGCCGAGCAGCGACTGCACGCTGCACACCAGCGTGGTGGTGAGCACCGCGGCGACGACGCCGAGTACGGGGCCCTCGGGCAGCCCGGCCAAGGCGTGGTTGCTCCAGGACGGCAGGTCGACCTTGGGCAGGCGGAGCCCGGCGAGGGCGGCGGCCGCGCTGGCTCCGGCGACGGCGACGAGCGCGGCCGGGACCTTGCGCAGCAGGCGTCCGGCCCGGCCGGGCAGTCTCGGCCAGAGCAGCAGCAGGGCCAGGGTCAGTACGCTCACCGACACGGCCGCGGGGCGCATGTGCGCCAACTGGGCGGGCAGCGCGCGGAGGTTGTCCGGGACGGAGCTCTGCGGTGTGCCGCCGAGCACGATGTGCAGCTGGGCGACGGCGATGGTGACGCCGATCCCGGCGAGCATGCCGTGCACGATGGCGGGGCTGACGGCGAGGGCGCCACGGGCCACGCGCAGGCAGCCCAGGCCGAGTTGGGCGAGGCCGGCGAGGACGGTGATGGCGCAGGTCGTCCGCCAGCCGTAGCGCTGGATGAGATCGGCGGTGACGACGGTGAGTCCGGCGGCCGGCCCGCTCACCTGGAGCGGGGAGCCGCCGAGCCGTCCGGCGACGAGTCCGCCCACGGCGGCGGCGACGAGGCCGGCCTGGAGCGGTGCGCCGGTGGCGAGGGCGATGCCCAGGGACAGGGGCAGGGCGATCAGGAAGACCGCGATCGAGGCCGACACGTCGGCACCCGCGATCCGGAAGCGGCGGGGGCCGGTGGGCGGCGGACTGTGGGGTGGATGGGTGCGCTCGGTCCGGTTCGGATCGGCGGCACGGGTGGGGACGCAGGCTGACATGTTTTTCCCGTCTCCTCCGGGGCTGCGCGGTCGCGTAACGGGGGCTCCGCGCTCGGGGCGGGGGGCCGGTAGCGGCCGTGGTCACGGCTAAATCGGCGGGATGAATCAACGCTCGGTAAACGAATCGTAATGCAGAGTAAAGGGCAAGCATAGGCATTACGGGCAAATGGGCTAATAAATCACCTCGAAGAGTGAAGTGGCTAGGTGATCGGCTTGTCGTACTAAAACCTTCTCGGTCTCGTGCGAATTTGGCGGCGCTGTCCGCACCCGAGAGAAGGAAGAAGGTGGGCGGAACATGGCCGCCACCCACAGGATCGCCGCGGGCTCCGTGATCGCCGCGGTCTGCGCCGCATCGCTCGCCGGTTGCGGGACCGGCACACCGCGGCAGGAGCCCCCCGCCTCGCCGAAGGCGAAAAAGGCGAAACCGGCTCCGGCACCGAAGAGCGCGGTCCGGCTGATCGGAGACGGCTCCACCGCCTACACCGGCGCGCAACCCCACCTGCCCAGACCCGAGCGGCTGCGGCCCGGCCAGAAACCCCCGCAGTTCGTCGTCTTCTCCTGGGACGGCGCGGGCGAGGACAGCCAGAAGCTGTTCTCGCATTTCCGCGAGGTCGCCAAGGCGAACAACGCGACCATGACCTACTTCCTGAGCGGCGTGTACCTGCTGCCGGACGAGAAACGCGACCGGTACCGGCCGCCGCAGCACTCCCCGGGCCGCTCCGACATCGGTTTCAACGACCGCAGCGGCATCGCCGCCACCGTGAAGCAGCTGCGCCTGGCGTGGCTGGAGGGCAACGAGATCGGTACCCACTTCAACGGCCACTTCTGCGGCAGCGGCGGCGGGGTCGGCGAGTGGTCGGTGCAGGACTGGAAGGACGAGATCGCCCAGGCCAAGCAGTTCGTGAAGACCTGGAAGACCAACACCGGCGTGAAGGACGCGTCCCCACTGCCCTTCGACTACGACAAGGAGCTCATCGGCGCCCGCACACCCTGCCTGGAGGGCCGGCAAAACTTCATGAAGGCGGCCCGCGACCTGGGCTTCCGCTACGACTCCAGTGGCGTCAACAACCAGGTCTGGCCGAAGAAGAAGCACGGCCTGTGGGACGTGTCCATGCAGCTCGTGCCGTTCCCCGGCCACTCCTTCGAGCAGCTGACCATGGACTACAACTTCATGGTCAACCAGTCGGGCACCAAGACCCAGGGCAATCCCGCCATGCACGACTTCTGGGGCAACCAGATGCGCGAGGGTCTGCTCAAGGGCTTCCAGCGGGCCTACGACGGCAACCGTGCGCCCCTGATCATCGGCAACCACTTCGAGTCCTGGAACGGCGGCACCTACATGCGGGCCGTCGAGGAGGTCATCGAGACGGTGTGCACCAAGGAGGAGGTGCGCTGTGTCTCGTTCCGGCAGCTCGTGGACTGGCTGGACGCCCAGGACCCGACGACGCTGGAGAAGCTGCGCACGCTGACGGTCGGCGAGGCGCCGAAGCAGGGCTGGGCGTCCTTCCTCGCGGGCCGGCCCGCCCCGGCGCCGAAGGGCGTGCCCGGGGCTCCGGCGGCGAGGTAGCGGCCCGAGTGAAGATGGCCACTCCGCCGTGGGGCGGGCCCTCGGGGTGCGTAGGGTCGTACTCATGAGTACAGCAGGCGCGACCGCCGACCCTCTCGCGGCCCTGGGGGCGCTGCCCGGGGTGGCCGATTCCGTGGAGTCCGTGCGCAAGTCCGTGGACCGGGTCTACGGGCACAGGATCATGCGGCGCCGCAGCAACGCGATCACCTCCGAGGCGGCCCTGCGGGGCGCCCGTGGCTCGGCGGCGCTGTCCGGCGCGGACTGGGCGCTGGAGGAGGTCCGTCGGCGTACGGACTTCAGCGGCGACGACGAGGCGCGCGCCGTGGGTGCCGCCCTGCGGCTCACCGCGGAGGCGGGTCAGCTGCTGTCCATCTGGCGGCAGTCGCCCCTGCGAGTGCTGGCCCGGCTGCACCTGGTGGCGGCTGCCGACAAGGCCGACCAGGTGGGACGGCCGCGGCAGGAGGGCGAGCCGGTCGACGAGCCGCTCGTGGGGCTGCCGCTGCCGAGCGCGGCCGAGGCGCACGGCCGGCTGGAGGGGCTGGCCGGGCTGATCATCGCGGGCGGCGCCGCGCCGGCGCTGGTCACGGCCGCCGTCGTGCACGGCGAACTCCTCGCGCTGCGTCCCTTCACGTCCCACAACGGACTGGTCGCGCGCACGGCCGAGCGCATCGTCCTGATCGGCAGCGGCCTGGATCCGAAGTCGGTCTGCCCGGCCGAGGTGGGCCACGCCGAGCTGGGCCGCCAGGCCTACCTGGAAGCCCTCGAAGGGTACGTCTCCGGCACTCCGGAGGGCATGGCCGCCTGGATCGCCCACTGCGGCAGGGCGGTCGAACTGGGGGCACGCGAGTCGACGGCGGTGTGCGAGGCGTTGCAGCGCGGAGCGGCGTGACAGCACCACCGGACTGGAAAAGAGATGCGGCGGTACGAGAACTCGTACCGCCGCTGGCATGAGCATCGGGGTACCAAGCGTCCTCGATATATGCCCATCAGGTCGGGAACTTTGCCCGTCCCTGGTGCGGCTGGCCCGTAATCGACGGGTCGACGTCGCGTGGGTGCCCGGTGTTCATGCTCGGTCCGTGGGGCCAAATGCGTAATTAAGGTGATCCTCTCGGATGTCCTTGGTCTCGCGGGCCGTTGAGTCCTTTGTACTCCTGGCCCGGGGCAAGCGGAAGTCCAGACTGCACTTCTTTACTTTTGGGTTCAAACAGGACTTCGGGTCCCTCCAGGTCAAGCGACGTTCGCGCGGCGCCGGTTCGCGTACCAGACGAGGCCGGCGGTGGCCGCCGCGGCTCCTATCGCGGCGACCGCGACGAGCGCCGGGCGCGGCGGTACGGAGAAGCCGGGGATGCGCTGCTTGAGCCGGACCGGACGGTGGAAGTCCAGTATCGGCCAGCCGCGCGCGAGGGCCTCGCGGCGCAGCGCGCGGTCCGGGTTCACGGCATGGGGGCGGCCGACGGACTCCAGCATCGGCACGTCGGTCGCCGAGTCGCTGTAGGCGTAGCAGCGGCTGAGGTCGTACCCCTCGGACGCGGCCAGCTCCCTGATGGCCTCGGCCTTGGTCGGTCCGTACGCGTAGTACGCCACCTCGCCGGTGAAGCAGCCGTCGTCGCCCACGACCATGCGGGTCGCCACCACGCGGTCCGCGCCGAGCAACTCGCCGATCGGCTCGACCACCTCCGCGCCCGACGTGGACACGATCACGACGTCGCGGCCGGCGGTGTGGTGCTCCTCGATGAGGGAGGCGGCCTCGTCGTAGATGATCGGGTCGATCAGGTCGTGCAGCGTCTCGGCGACGATCTCCTTGACCTGCTGCACGTTCCAGCCGCGGCACAGCGCGGACAGGTACGCGCGCATGCGCTCCATCTGTTCGTGGTCGGCACCGCCGGCCAGGAAGACGAACTGGGCATATGCAGTTCGCAAGACGGCCCTGCGGTTGATCAGACCGCCTTGGTAGAACGACTTGCTGAACGTCAGCGTGCTCGACTTAGCAATGACCGTCTTGTCCAGGTCAAAGAAGGCCGCTGTGCGGGGCGACGAGTGGTTTTCCACGCCCTTGAGCATAGGGGCAGCCCATTCGGCGTAAGGTGGGGCGCGTGGGTTTGCCTGAGAGGGCTCTCGGGTACACCATGGAAGTCACGGATCGTTCGCGACCGTGCTAACCCGGCCCGACTCCTCCCCCCCCGAGTCGGCCGTGGGGACGACCCCCGCTCTCCCCCCCGGCGGGGGTCGTCGCATGTCCGGGTGGGTTTTCTCCTTCTTCGCGCGGCCGGGCTGCCGCTCTGTTGCCGTATCGGCGCGCAGTTTGGCATGCCCATGGTCTGTCACGGTGTGTAGTCATCGGACTGCTCTGTGGAGGGCGCACAGAGGGGCTGCGGGCGTCACCGGTATGGGTGACGGCGATATTCACAACCATCGAGGCGTCCACAGTTATCCACCAAGATCCACACGATTTCCGGGATCGCTGCACCGTGATTCCAGCGCACCCCGCTCGCGGCGGGTTCTTGGCCCGGCTCCGATTGCCGGGGGCGCTTGGCCGGTTTGTGTCGGCCGTTCAAAGGGAGGCCGCCTTGCCGGTTCTTCCCACGTTTGGGAATCGCGGGGCCACAGGGGCCGTGCGAGTCAAGCAGCGAAGGGGGATGGAGACCGTGGCCGGAGCCGTCACACACGATCCGCCGCCGGCCGCCGGAGGGCGGCAGGGCGGACCGCTGATCGTCACCGAGGACACCGAACTCCTCGACGACCTGCTGCGCCTGTGCGCGGCGGCGGGTGCCACACCAGAGGTGCACCACGGGGTGCCCGACCGCAGAGGCAGCTGGGAGGCCGCGCCGCTCGTCCTCGTGGGCGACGACGCCGCGCGACGGGTACGCGGGGCCGCGCGCAGAAGGGGAGTCGTCCTCGTCGGCCGGGACCAGGACGACTCCGGGGTGTGGCGGCGGGCCGTCGAGATCGGCGCCGAGCACGTCCTGATGCTGCCCGACGGCGAGCAGTGGCTCGTCGACCGCATCGCCGATGTGGCCGAGGGGGTCGGCCGGCCCGCCCTCACCGTGGGCGTCATCGGCGGCCGGGGCGGGGCCGGAGCGTCCACGCTCGCGTGCGCGCTCGCCGTCACCTCCGCGCGCGAGGGGCTGCGCACACTCCTCGTGGACGCCGATCCGCTGGGCGGCGGACTCGACGTACTCCTCGGCGGCGAGACGGCCGACGGGCTGCGCTGGCCCGCATTCGCCTCCTCGCGCGGGCGGGTGGGTGGGGGCGCTCTGGAGGAGTCGCTGCCCGAACTGCACTCGCTGCGGGTGCTCAGCTGGGACCGCGGCGACCGGATCGCCGTCCCGCCCCAGGCGGTGCGCGCGGTGCTCGCCGCGGCCCGGCGCCGGGGCGGCACGGTCGTGGTCGACCTGCCGCGCCGCATCGACGACGGCGTCGCCGAGGTCCTCACCCAACTCGACGTCGGCGTGCTGGTGGTGCCCGCCGAGCTGCGTGCCGTCGCGGCCGCCGGACGGGTGGCGTCCGCCGTCGGCATGGTCCTGCGCGATCTGCGGGTGGCGGTCCGCGGGCCGTACCCGCCGGGGCTCGACGACCGGGAAGTGGCCCGGCTGCTCGGACTGCCCCTCGTCGGAGAGGTGCCGGTCGAGCCGGAACTGCTGCGCCCGGACGAGGGCACGGCACCACCGGGTGCCGCCCCGCGCGGACCGCTCGCCCGGTTCTGCAAGGAGTTCTGGGAGCGGGCGCTCGTCGAGGCGGGTGCGGCGTGAGCACCCTGGCCGGCCTCGAGGGCGCGGAACTGCTCGACGGAGTGCGGCGGTGGCTGGCCGAGAGCGGGGCCGAGCCGACACCCGCGCGGGTGGCGCAGGCCCTTCGGGAGCAGGGCCGGGTGCTCGGGGACGCGGAAGTCCTGGGGGCCGCCGCGCAGTTGCGGTCCGAGCTGGTCGGCAGCGGGCCGCTGGAGCCCCTGCTCGCCGACCCGTCGGTGACGGACGTGCTGGTGTCGGCCCCGGACCGGGTCTGGGTGGACCGGGGCGGCGGACTGGAGCTGACGTCGGTGCGCTTCGCGGACGCGGCGGCCGTACGACGGCTCGGCCAGCGCCTCGCCGCCGTGGCCGGGCGCCGGCTGGACGACGCCCGGCCCTGGGTCGACGCCCGGCTGCCCGACGGGACCCGGCTGCACGCGGTGTTGCCGCCGGTCGCGGTGGGCTGCGCCTGCCTGTCGCTGCGCGTAGTACGGCCCCGTGCCTTCACGCTCGGCGAGCTGGTCGCGGCGGGCACGGTGCCGCCGGGCGGGGACCGTGTGCTGCGCGCGCTGCTCGACGCACGGCTGTCCTTTCTGGTCAGTGGCGGCACGGGCAGCGGCAAGACGACGCTGCTGAGTGCCCTTCTGGGGCTGGTGAGGCTGGACGAGCGGATCGTCCTCGCCGAGGACTCGGCGGAACTGCGGCCGGACCATCCGCACGTCGTGCGGCTGGAGACCAGACCCGCCAACCAGGAGGGCGCGGGCGTCGTCACCCTCGAGGACCTGGTGCGCCAGGCACTGCGGATGCGGCCCGACCGGCTGGTCGTGGGAGAGGTCCGCGGACCCGAAGTGGTGCATCTGCTGGCCGCGTTGAACACCGGCCACGAGGGCGGCTGCGGAACCGTGCACGCCAATGCCGCAGCCGGCGTACCGGCCCGGCTGGAGGCGCTGGGAACGGCCGCCGGGCTCGACCGGGCCGCACTGCACAGCCAGGTGGCGGCCGCCCTCTCCGTGGTGCTGCACCTCGTACGCGACCGGACCGGACGGCGGCGGATCGCCGAGGTGCACGTGCTGGAGCGGGACCCGTCGGGGCTGGTGCGGACGGTGCCGGCGCTGCGGTGGGGAGCGGAGGCCTTCGTGCGGGAGCGGGGGTGGGCGCGGCTGCGGGGGCTGCTTCGCGGCGGCGGAAACGGGCCGTGTGAGGCCGCGGTGAAGGGGGCGAGTCATGACGGGGGTGGCTGAGGTGTCCATGGGTGCGGTTGTGGCGTGCATGGGAGCGGCGGTGTGGCTGCTGGGCGAGCGGAACTCGACGGCGCGGCGGGCGAGGGTGTTGCTCGCGGGCGGCGGAAGTGTCGGGAGTGACCCGCCCGGGTGGCAGCGGATGGTCGGTGGGTGGCGGCGGGTCCGTGGGCGGCTGCGGGCCGAGTGGTGGGCGCCGGTGGCCGGGCTGGTGCTGGCGGTGCTCGGGGCGTCGGTGCTGCCGGTGGTGTTGGGAGCGGCTGGCGTGCCGTTGCTGCGGAGGGCCCGGCTGGCCTCTGGGGCACGGCGGGACCGGGAGCGCCGGGCCGACGCGGTGATCGCGTTGTGCGGAGCGCTGGCCGGGGAGGTGCGGGCCGGACGCCAGCCGGGTGAGGGGCTGCTGCGGGCCGCGCGGGACTGCGGCGGGCTCGCGGACGCACAGGCGACGGTGCTGGCGGCGGCACGGTTCGGCGGCGACGTGCCGGAGGCGCTCGCGACCGCCGCGGGGCAACCGGGAGCCGAGGGCCTGCGGGGACTCGCGGCGTGCTGGCGGGTGGCCGTGGACCAGGGCGCCGGGCTCGCGGCCGGACTCGACCGGCTCGCCGCCGCCCTGCGCGCCGAACGGGACCAACGGTCCGATCTGCGCGCCCAGTTGGCGGGCGCCCGGGCCACGGCGGTGCTGCTCGCCGGGCTTCCGGCCCTGGGGCTCCTCATCGGTACCGCCCTCGGCGCCGACCCCCTCCATGTCCTGCTGCACACCACGGCGGGCCTGGGCTGTCTGGTGGCCGGCGGTGTGCTGGAGGGCCTGGGGCTGTGGTGGGTGCTGCGGATCGTGCGGGGTGCGGAGGCGGCGGCATGAGCGGGGAAGTTGTCCACAGGCTGGGGGCGACGGTGGGGATTCTGCTGGCCCTCTGGCTGTCGGTGCGTCGGCTGAAGCAGGCGCGGCACCGCCGGAGGATGCGGCGCCGGCTGACCGAGCTGTCGCCCCGCGAAGCGACCGCTCCGGCCCCGCGCCCCGCCCTGAGCCGGACCGCGCGGAGATGGCTGGCCCCCGTGGGCGTGGCAGGTGCCGGGTGGGCGCTGGTCGGCGGCCTGGTCGGTGTCGTCGTGGGACTGGCCGGCGCGGTGGGGATTTGGCGGTGGCGGCTGCGGCAGGAGGCGGCCGGTACGGACCCACGGGCATCCGACCTCGCCGAGGCGGCGCGGCAACTGCCCTTGGCCGCCGACCTGCTGGCGGCCTGCATCGCGGCGGGCGCCGGCCCGGTGATCGCGGCGCATGCCGTGGGAGAGGCCCTGGGAGGCCCGGTGGGCGACGCCCTCGCCCAGGGGGCGGCGGAGGTACGGCTGGGCGGCGAACCGGGTGCGTCCTGGCGGAGGTTGGCAGCCCTGCCGGGTGCCGCAGGCCTGGCCCGGCTGCTCGAACGGGCTGATGTGTCCGGACTGCCCGCCGCCACACCGGTCGCACGGCTCGCCGCCGAGGCCCGCGCCGACTGGAGCCGCGCCGCGACGGCCAGGGCACGCCGAGCGGGCGTCATGGTCAGCGCGCCGGTCGGGCTGTGCTTCCTGCCCGCGTTCATCGCGGTCGGCGTGCTGCCCGTGGTGATCGGGCTCGCGGGCGGGGTGCTCGGAGGGGGTGGTGGCTGAGGCGGAGACCCGGATCGGCGGAACAAGTCAGCGACGACCAATAGAAGTTCGGACTCTTTCCTACGGGGGTTGAGATGTATCAGGCGGTACGGGCACGGCTGGGTGCCCTGGTGTGCAGGGCGCGTGCGGCGCGGAGGGACGCTGGGATGGTCACCTCCGAGTACGCGATGGGAATCGTCGCGGCGGTGGCGTTCGCGGTGGTGCTCTACAAGGTCATCACGAGCGGCGCGGTCAGCGCGGAGCTCCAGAACATCGTGAAGGAAGCCCTCAATGCGCGGATGTGAGCGGGGCGCGGACCGGGGGTTCGTCACGGCGGAGTCGGCCGTGGTGCTGCCCGTGCTGGTGATGTTCGCGATGGCGCTGGTGTGGGGGCTGCTGGTCGTGGCCGCGCAGATCCAGTGCGTGGACGCGGCACGGACGGGCGCCCGCGCGGCTGCCCGCCAGGACCCGCCCGACGCGGTCGTGCGACTGACCCGCGAGGCGGCACCACCTGGCGCGAAGGTGACCGTCAACCGGGGCGCGGAACACGTCCGGGTGGTCGTCGTGGCCGAGCCGCCGGTGCTGCGCGGTCTGTCCTTCACCGTACGGGAGGAGGCCGTGGCGTCGGTGGAGGAGACGGTGGGGGCGGGCACGTGAGACGGCGACCGGAGGCGCGAGGCCGGGGCCCGAGGCGCCGGGACAGGGGGCGTCGGCCGATGAGAGGTGCCGCCTCGGACCAGGGGTCCGCCACCGTCTGGAGTGTCGGGGCGATCGCCGTCCTGTGCGTGGTGTTCGGCGTCGTCCTCGCACTGGGGCAGGCCGTCGTGATCCGGCACCGTGCGGCGGGCGGCGCGGATCTCGCGGCGCTCGCGGCGGCGGACCACTGGGCCGAGGGCGGTACGGCTGCCTGTGCCCGGGCCGGCCGGGTGGCCCGGGCACAGGGCGTCCGGCTCGTGCGGTGCGAGGTCGTCGGGGAGATCTCGGACGTGACGGCGGCGTCGGGCCGGGGGCCGTTCATGGCGGAGGTCAGGGCGCGGGCGGGGCCTCCGACAGCTCCTCCGGGTATCCCGTCGGCGGGGATCGTCAGGGCGCGGTCGGGTGCTGGGGCGTCTCTCCCGGGCCTCCCGGCGGCTGCTCCTCCGCCTCCTTCTCCTCGGGAGCCCCCTCCAGCAGCACCGTGAGCAGCCGCACCGCCCCCCTCTTGTGCAGCGGATCGTTGCCGTTGCCGCACTTGGGGGACTGGATGCAGGACGGGCAGCCGGCGTCGCACTCGCAGGAGGCGATGGCCTGGCGGGTGGCGGTCAGCCAGGTGCGGGCGGTGTGGAAGGCGCGCTCCGCGAAGCCCGCGCCGCCGGGATGGCCGTCGTAGACGAAGACCGTGGGCAGGAGCGTGTCGGGGTGGAGCGGGATCGACACGCCGCCGATGTCCCAGCGGTCGCAGGTCGCGAAGAGGGGCAGCAGGCCGATCGACGCGTGCTCGGCGGCGTGCAGGGAGCCGCCGAGGATCTCCGGGTTGATCCGGGCGCGGTCGAGCTGGTCCTCGGTGACGGTCCACCACACGGCCCGGGTGCGCAGCGTACGAGGAGGGAGGTCGAGTTTCGTCTCGCCCAGCACCTCACCGGTCATGAGCCGTCTGCGGAGGAAGGAGACGACCTGGTTGGTGACCTCGACGGAGCCGTAGCACAGGCGGCCGTCGCCCCAGGGCACCTCGACGTCCGTCTCCAGCACGGAGATCGACGTCGTGTCCCGGGCGACCGTGGAGTAGGGCGGGGCGGCCTCCTCGACGAGGGCGACGGAGTCCTCCAGGTCCAGCGACCGCACCAGGTACGTCCGGCCTTGGTGGAGGTGGACCGCCCCCTCGTGGACGGTCGAGTGCGCGGCGCCCGCGTCGACCGTGCCCAGCAGTCGCCCCGTGCCGGTCTCGACGACCTGGATCGGGCGTCCGCCCTCACCGCGGATGTCGGTCAGGTCGGCGGCCCGCTCGCGGCGGGTCCAGTGCCAGGCCTTGGTGCGACGGCGCAGCAGCTTGGCGGCCTCGAGCTGGGGGAGGAGGTCCTCGCAGGCCGGGCCGAACAGGTCGAGGTCCTCGTCCGTCAGGGGCAGTTCCTCGGCGGCCGCACACAGGTGCGGGGCCAGCACGTAGGGGTTGTCCGGGTCGAGGACCGTCGACTCGACGGGCTGGTCGAACAGGGCCTCCGGGTGGTGGACGAGGAACGTGTCCAGCGGGTCGTCACGCGCGACCAGGACGGCCAGCGCCCCCTGCCCGGACCGTCCGGCCCGGCCCGCCTGCTGCCACAGGGAGGCCCGCGTGCCCGGGTAACCGGCGATGACGACCGCGTCCAGGCCGGAGATGTCGATGCCGAGTTCGAGGGCGTTCGTCGCGGCGAGGCCCAGCAGTTCACCCGAATGGAGGGCGCGTTCGAGTGCCCGGCGCTCCTCCGGGAGATAACCGCCCCGGTACGCCGCGACACGCCGGGCCAGCGACCGGTCGACCTCGGCCAGTCGTTCCTGGGAGATGACGGAGATCAGCTCGGCGCCGCGCCGGGACCGTACGAAGGCGACCGAGCGCACGCCCTGCACGGTGAGGTCGGTGAGCAGGTCGGCGGCCTCGGCGGTGGCCGTGCGGCGGACGGGGGCGCCCTTCTCGCCGTGCAGCTCGGTCAGCGGCGGTTCCCAGAGGGCGAACACCAGTTCACCGCGCGGGGAGGCGTCGTCGGCGACCTCCACCACCGGCAGACCGGTGAGGCGGCGGGCGGCCACCGCGGGCTCGGCGGCGGTCGCGGAGGCCAGCAGGAACACGGGCGAGGCGCCGTAGCGGGCGCACAGGCGGCGCAGTCGGCGCAGCACCTGGGCGACGTGCGAGCCGAAGACGCCGCGGTAGGTGTGGCACTCGTCGACGACGACGTACTTCAGCGACTTCAGGAAGGAGGACCAGCGAGGGTGGGACGGCAGGATGCCGCGGTGCAGCATGTCCGGGTTGGTCAGGACGTAGTTGGCGTACTGGCGGATCCACTCGCGCTCCTCGAACGGAGTGTCACCGTCGTACACGGCCGTGCGCACCGAATGGCCCAACGGATGTGAAAGTTCCTTCACGGAGCGGCACTGATCCGCCGCAAGGGCCTTGGTGGGGGCCAGGTAGAGGGCGGTCGCGCCCCGGCCGTTCGGGGCATCGGCGCCGTCCAGGAGGGTGGACAGGACCGGCACGAGGTAGGCCAGGGACTTGCCGGAGGCCGTGCCGGTGGCGACGACGACCGATTCGCCGTCCAGGGCGTGCTCCGCCGCATGCGCCTGGTGGGCCCAGGGATGCTCGATGCCCGCGGCCTGCACGGCCGCCACGACCTCCGCTCGGATCCGGTCCGGCCAGACGGCATGCCGACCCTCGCGCGGGGGCAAGTGCTCCGTATGAGTAATGCGCGAAGCCCTGCTCGGACCGGACGCGAGCCGGTCCAGGACCGTGCCCGGCGCCGGTCGCGAGGCGGGGTCCGTCGGGGTTCGATCGGATCGGTGATTCTTGGCCATCGGCACCGAGTGTGTCACTGGCGTGACGGACAATGGAGCCAAGGCGTCGTGCACGCCTGCCCGTAAGTGATTGAATGCCATCGCGGCTGGCGAACCGTCCAGGGGACGAAGCCGAGGTGCCCCAAGGGCGACCGCTCGATAGCAAGGTGCTGGAGGATCCGTGGACCTGTCCCTGTCGACCGAGACCATGGGCGATCGCACGATCGTCAGGGGCGGTGGCGAAATCGACGTATATACCGCGCCCAAGCTGCGCGAGCAGTTGGTCGAGCTGGTGAACGACGGCAGTTTCCACCTTGTCGTCGACATGGAGGGCGTGGACTTCCTCGACTCCACCGGGCTCGGCGTGCTGGTCGGCGGCCTGAAGCGTGTGCGGGCCCATGAGGGCTCCCTGCGCCTGGTCTGCAACCAGGAGCGCATTCTGAAGATCTTCCGCATCACCGGCCTCACCAAGGTGTTCCCCATTCACACCTCGGTCGAGGAAGCGGTGGCGGCGACCGACTGACCACCGGGCCCGGGCCTCGCGCCCGGGCCGGCCGAAGTCGCGGCAAGAGTTCGGCAGAAGTGAAGACCGAGGGGGCCCGGGCTTTTCGGCGGCCCGGAGCCTCTCGACAGCACGCCCGTAGTTGCGAGGGGGATGCATGGCCACCGTTGAGCTCCGCTTCAGCGCGCTGCCCGAGCACGTCAGGACCGCCCGGCTGGTGGCGGCCGCGGTGGCGCGCAGGGCCGGAGTGGACGAGGCCGTCCTCGACGAGGTCAGGCTCGCCGTCGGTGAGGCCTGCACGCGGGCCGTCGGACTGCACCAGACCGGCGGGATCTCGGCACCGGTGAAGGTGCTGCTGATCGAGGAGGAGAAACAGTTCTCCATCGAGGTCGGCGACGAGGCCCCGCATGCGGTACCCGGCGAGCGCGCGCCCGGCACCGGACCCGGCGACCCCGACGGTGAGGCCGAAGAGGACGAGATGGGCCTCGCGGTCATCAGCGGACTCGTCGACGACGTCGCGGTCAGCGCGGGGGAGCACGGCGGTTCGATCAAGATGACCTGGCCGACCACGCCGCCGCCGACCGTCCTGGCCTGACCGGCCACCGCGCACACCGTTCTTGACGAAGGGCCCCACCCATGGGGCCCTTCGTCATGTGCGGGTGTCAGTGCTCGCCTTTACAGTAGTTCCTGTGCCGTTCCTCGCGTGAATTCGTTCACGATCATTTCGCATGCTCCGCGGCAGTCCGAGAATGCTTTCAGGGCATTACCTCAGAAGGCCAATTCCACTTATCGCGCTCTGTTTTGATCAGGTTCCGGTACCTACAATCCCGTCCACATCTTGAGCTCAGCCCAAGCGTCAAGGAGGACGAATGGCGGGGCTTTCCATCTCACAACAGTCGGGCCATCCCACAGACCTCGCAGCCGCCGTACTGACCGATGGCAACCGCGTTCTCGTCGTGGTCATCGCGGTCGTCGCGCTGGCGGCACTCGTGGTCGCGGGCGTCCTGGTGCGCCAGGTACTCGCGGCCGGCGAGGGCACCGACAGCATGAAGAAGATCGCGGTGGCGATCCAGGAAGGCGCGAACGCCTATCTGGCACGTCAGCTTCGCACGCTCGGCGTATTCGCCGTCGTCGTGTTCTTCCTGCTCATGCTGCTGCCCGCGGACGACTGGAATCAGCGTGCCGGTCGGTCGGTGTTCTTCCTGATCGGAGCGGCGTTCTCGGCGGCCACCGGCTATATCGGTATGTGGCTCGCCGTCCGCAGCAATGTGCGGGTCGCGGCGGCGGCGCGTGAAGCAACTCCGGCGGAAGGAGAGCCGGAAAAAGATCTCACCACCGTCTCGCACAAAGCGATGAAGATCGCATTTCGCACGGGCGGCGTCGTCGGTATGTTCACGGTGGGCCTGGGCCTGCTGGGCGCCTCCTGCGTGGTGCTGGTGTACGCGGCCGACGCGCCGAAGGTGCTCGAGGGCTTCGGCCTCGGGGCCGCGCTGATCGCGATGTTCATGCGTGTCGGCGGCGGCATCTTCACCAAGGCCGCCGACGTCGGCGCCGACCTGGTCGGCAAGGTCGAACAGGGCATTCCGGAGGACGACCCGCGCAATGCCGCGACCATCGCCGACAACGTGGGCGACAACGTCGGCGACTGCGCGGGCATGGCGGCCGACCTCTTCGAGTCGTACGCCGTGACCCTGGTCGCCGCGCTGATCCTGGGCTCGGCGGCCTTCGGCGACGCCGGGCTCGGCTTCCCGCTGCTCGTGCCGGCGATCGGTGTGATCACCGCCATGATCGGCATCTTCGCGGTGGCGCCCAGGCGGGCCGACCGCAGCGGAATGAGCGCCATCAACCGCGGGTTCTTCATCTCCGCGGTGATCTCGCTCGTGCTGGTGGCCGTGGCCGTCTTCGTCTACCTGCCCGGGAAGTACTCGGACCTGGACGGCGTGACGGACGCGGCGATCACGGGCAAGGACGGCGACCCGCGGATCCTCGCGCTCGTCGCGGTGGCCATCGGCATCGTGCTCGCCGCCCTGATCCAGCAACTGACCGGCTACTTCACCGAGACCACCCGGCGTCCCGTCCGGGACATCGGCAAGACCTCGCTCACCGGCCCGGCCACCGTCGTCCTCGCCGGTATCTCCGTGGGTCTCGAATCCGCCGTCTACACCGCCCTGTTGATCGGCCTCGGCGTGTACGGGGCGTTCCTGCTCGGCGGTACGTCGATCACGCTGGCGCTGTTCGCGGTGGCGCTGGCCGGCACCGGCCTGCTCACCACGGTCGGTGTGATCGTCGCGATGGACACCTTCGGACCCGTCTCCGACAACGCACAGGGCATCGCGGAGATGTCCGGCGACGTCGAGGGCGCGGGCGCGCAGGTGCTCACCGACCTGGACGCGGTCGGCAACACCACCAAGGCGATCACCAAGGGCATCGCGATCGCCACGGCCGTGCTCGCGGCGGCGGCGCTGTTCGGTTCGTACCGCGACGCGATCATCACCGGCGCGCGGGACGTGGGCGAGCAGTTGTCCGGGGCCGGCGCGCCGATGAGCCTGATGATGGACATCTCGCAGCCCAACAACCTCGTGGGTCTCGTCGCGGGCGCGGCGGTCGTCTTCCTCTTCTCGGGGCTGGCGATCAACGCCGTGTCGCGATCGGCGGGTTCCGTGGTCTTCGAGGTGCGGCGGCAGTTCCGCGAGAGGCCCGGGATCATGGACTACAGCGAAAAACCGGAGTACGGAAAGGTCGTCGACATCTGCACCAGGGACGCCCTGCGCGAGCTCGCCACACCCGGTCTGCTCGCCGTGCTGGCGCCCGTCTTCATCGGGTTCACGCTCGGTGTCGGGCCGCTGGGCGCGTTCCTTGCGGGCGCGATCGGTGCGGGCACGCTGATGGCGGTGTTCCTCGCCAACTCCGGTGGCGCCTGGGACAACGCCAAGAAGCTCGTCGAGGACGGCCACCACGGAGGCAAGGGCAGCGAGGCCCACGCGGCGACCGTGATCGGCGACACCGTCGGCGACCCCTTCAAGGACACCGCCGGTCCCGCGATCAACCCGTTGCTCAAGGTCATGAACCTGGTGTCCCTGCTCATCGCGCCCGCAGTGATCAAGTTCTCCTACGGCCCGGATAAGAGCATCGGAGTGCGGATCCTGATCGCGGCCCTCGCGTTCGTCGTCATCGTCGGCGCGGTGTACGTGTCAAAGCGGCGCGGCATCGCCGTAGGTGACGAAGACAACGCCGAACCGAAGCCCAAGTCGGCGGACCCGGCGGTGGTTTCGTAGGGAGGTCGTCCAAGCCCCAGCTCAAGGTGCGGGCGGGCGGCGCGCGTTGACGCGTCGCCCGCCCGCTCTGCGCGCGTACGCGACCACGCCGTGAGGCTTCTCTCGCTTGGTGCAAAAGGTTACAAAAAGGTCTTAATAGACGCTCGGCGTGCTGCTGCCGTGCATCTGGCGTGTATGTTCCGGGGCCGAGAGCCATGGAAGGGACCAAACCGGTGAACAAGAAGCTCGCGGCCGCACTGTCCGGCGGTGCGGTACTGGTACTGGCGCTGTCGGGTTGCGGCGGCGACGACAACGAGAAGCTGGACTCCTGGGCCAAGCAGGTCTGCGACGCCGTACAGCCGCAGGCCAAGAAGATCGAGTCGGCCAATGGCTCGATCCAGAAGGAAACCTCGGACAACAGCAAGCCGAAGGACGTCCAGAAGACCGACGCAAAGGCCTTCCAGGACATGTCCGACGCCTACAAGGCCATCGGGGCCGCGGTGACCAAGGCCGGGGCGCCGGACGTCGAGAACGGTGAGAAGAAGCAGCAGGACGCCGTCAAGGAGCTCAACGCGATCTCCTCCTCGTACGCCTCCCTGAAGAAGCAGGTCGACGCGCTCGACACCAAGGACCAGGGCAAGTTCGCGGACGGCCTCAAGGACATCGCGACCGAGCTCGACAAGCTGGGCAAGAGCGGGAACGACGCGCTCCGGACCCTGGAGGAGGGCGAGGTCGGCCAGGCCATGGCCCGGCAGTCCAGCTGCAAGGCGGCCACGGCGCCGGCGACCCAGAGCTGAGTAAGGAGCATTCTCGGGGCCGACGGGGCTGCTGAGCCCAGAGTGACGGTCGAGCCGGTCCGCTGAGCCGCACGCGATACCCGGCACGGGCACGTGCGATACCGGCGCCGGCGGACACAATGGGGGGCGTGAGTAACGCCAGCCAGTCACCCCTGTCCCCGCTGCCCTCCTCCGACCGTCCCGATGTCGCCGCCCGGCTCCGGGACGCCCTGCTCGGAGCCTCCTTCACCGCCGACGGGCTGCTCGAACTGCTCGGCGCCCCCGCTTACGCTGCCCTGGCCCGGAGCGAGACCGTGCCCGCGCTCCGGGCGACCCGCGGGGACACGCCGCTGGAGTTGCTCGTCCGGCTGTTCCTCCTTCAGCAGCCCGTGCCGCACGCACGCGTGGCGGATGTCCTGCCCGTCGAGGCGTGCCTGGAGAGCGGCTGGCTGACCCGTGTCGGCGGCGACGCGATCGCCGCCGCTGTGGACGTACGGCCGTACGGCGGGCCCGGCGGCGAGGACTGGTTCATCGTGTCGGACCTGGGCTGCGCGGTCGGTGGCGCCGGGGGGATCGGCCGGCGTGACGAGGGGGTCGTCCTGGGAGTCGGCGGCGCCTCCACGACACTCGCCGGCATCACCGTCCGTACGCCCGTCGCCGCCGCGCTCGACCTCGGCACCGGCTCCGGCATCCAGGCGCTGCACGCCGCGCAGCACGCCACGCGCGTGACGGCCACCGACCTCAACCCGCGCGCGCTGCACATCACCGCCCTCACGCTGGCGCTGTCCGGCACCCCGGCCGCCGAGCTGCGCGAGGGCTCCCTCTTCGAGCCGGTGCGGGAGGACGAGAAGTACGACCTGATCGTCTCGAACCCGCCGTTCGTGATCTCTCCCGGTGCCCGGCTCACCTACCGCGACGGCGGGATGGGCGGGGACGATCTGTGCCGCACGCTCGTTCAGGAGGCAGGGGAGCGGCTGAACGAGGGCGGGTTCGCGCAGTTCCTCGCCAACTGGCAGCACGTGGAAGGGGAGGACTGGCAGGACCGGCTCAGGTCATGGGTGCCCCGGGGCTGCGACGCGTGGATCGTGCAGCGTGAGCTGCAGGACGTCAACCAGTACGCGGAGCTGTGGCTGCGGGACGCGGGCGACCACCGCGAGGACGTGGCGGAGTACCAGGCGCGGTACGACGCCTGGCTCGACGAGTTCGAGGCGCGCAAGGTGAAGGCCATCGGCTTCGGCTGGATCACCCTGCGCAGGACGGGCTCCGCCGTGCCCTCCGTCACGGTGGAGGAGTGGCCGCACCCGGTCGAGCAGCCGCTCGGGGACACCATCCGGGCCCACTTCGACCGGCTCGACTACCTGCGCGACCACGACGACGCCGCCCTGCTCGAAGAACACTTCCGGCTCGGCGCCGAGGTCGTGCAGGAACAGGTCGGACTGCCCGGCGCGGAGGACCCCGAGCATGTCGTGCTGCGCCAGAACCGCGGCATGCGCCGGGCCACCCGGGTGGACACGGTCGGCGCCGGCTTCGCGGGCGTCTGCGACGGCACGATGAGCGCCGGCCGCATCCTCGACGCCATCGCCCAGCTGATCGGCGAGGACCCGGTGCTGCTGCGCGACCGCACTCCGGCGCAGATCCGGCTGCTCGTCGAGCAGGGGTTCCTGGAGCCGGTCCGCTGAGGGACTCGGCAGGGATGCCTGCCGAGTGGACACCCCACGCGCCACTCCTCGCACCCCACGCCCCGTGATCACCCCCCACGGGCCCTCGTCGAGGAGACTCACCAATAAAATTCGAGTCGATTTGAACACCTCGTCCAAAACGGTCCGTGAGGGGGCGGACGTCCCCGATCCGCGGCTGTGTCGCCCCGGCGTTCACCTCTGGTTCGCCTGTCGGCCGCCCACGCGTGTCAGCCTCCCCTGGCTGGGGAGGCGCGGACGGGAGAAAAGGGGCGCGGGGAGTCATGGAGAGCGAACCGGCGATCTTCGCGGGAGTGGTGTTCTCCCTGTTCGGAGGCGGACTGCTGGCGTGGACCGTGACACGCGTACGCCGTCACCAGCCCGTCGCCCAGGGTGTGAACCCCGTCGCATCGGCGACCCTCGCGAGCGTCGTCGCGGTGCTCGCCCTGGCGGTCGGAACCTGGTGCTTCAGCCGCCTGTGAGGCCCGTGTCGGCGACGCCTCTGTGGGTAACCGAGAGGTTGCACTCCGCATAGGGGCGGGCCGGCTCCGGGCACTCCGGGCGGCAGGAATGGTGGTAGTCGGGTTACCGTTCGAGTGGCCGTTGCGGGCTTTTCCCGTTTGACACGGGGGCGGGATGTACCGTCACACTCCGCAGCGTCACCACGACCCGACCCCGGGAGACGAACCCTGGGGAGGCCCAGCGTCGACCGGAGAGAAGAGCGAAGTTGTCCCCGACCAGCGAGACCGCACAGGGCGGCCGCCGACTCGTCATCGTCGAGTCGCCTGCCAAGGCGAAGACGATCAAGGGCTACCTGGGCCCCGGCTACGTAGTCGAGGCGAGCGTCGGGCACATCCGCGACCTTCCCAACGGCGCCGCCGAGGTGCCCGAGAAGTACACCGGCGAGGTCCGCCGCCTCGGTGTGGACGTCGAACACGACTTCCAGCCCATCTATGTGGTCAACGCGGACAAGAAGGCGCAGGTCAAGAAGCTCAAGGATCTGCTGAAGGACTCCGACGAGCTCTTCCTCGCCACCGATGAGGACCGCGAGGGCGAGGCCATCGCGTGGCACCTCCAGGAGGTGCTCAAGCCCAAGGTCCCGGTCAAGCGGATGGTCTTCCACGAGATCACCAAGGCCGCGATCCAGGCCGCTGTGGCCAACCCGCGCGAGCTGAACCAGAAGCTGGTCGACGCCCAGGAGACCCGCCGCATCCTCGACCGCCTCTACGGCTACGAGGTCTCGCCGGTCCTGTGGAAGAAGGTCATGCCGCGGCTGTCGGCGGGCCGTGTCCAGTCGGTCGCCACACGACTCGTCGTGGAGCGGGAACGCGAGCGCATCGCCTTTCGTTCGGCTGAGTACTGGGACCTGACGGGCACCTTCGCGACCGGCCGCGCGGGAGACCTGTCGGACCCGTCGTCGCTGGTCGCGCGCCTCCAGACCGTCGACGGCAGGCGGGTCGCGCAGGGCCGCGACTTCGACTCCCTGGGACAACTGAAGAGCGCGAACACCCTCCACCTCGACGAGGCGAACGCCCGCGCCCTGGCCGCCGCCCTGGAGAACACGAGCTTCGCGGTCCGGTCCGTCGAGTCCAAGCCGTACCGCCGCTCGCCGTACGCCCCGTTCCGTACGACGACGCTGCAGCAGGAGGCGAGCCGCAAGCTCGGCTTCGGCGCGAAGGCGACCATGCAGATCGCCCAGAAGCTGTACGAGAACGGCTACATCACGTACATGCGTACGGACTCCACGACCCTGAGCGACACGGCGGTCGCCGCCGCCCGCGCCCAGGTCACGCAGCTGTACGGCGCCGACTATCTGCCGCCGCAGCCGAGGACGTACGCCGGGAAGGTCAAGAACGCGCAGGAGGCCCACGAGGCGATCCGCCCCTCGGGTGATCGTTTCCGCACGCCCGCCGAGACCGGACTGACCGGCGACCAGTTCAAGCTGTACGAACTGATCTGGAAGCGGACCGTCGCCTCCCAGATGAAGGACGCGACCGGCAACAGCGTCACGGTGAAGATCGGCGGCACGGCGGCCGACGGCCGGGACGTCGAGTTCAGCGCGTCCGGCAAGACGATCACGTTCCACGGCTTCCTGAAGGCTTACGTCGAGGGCGCCGACGACCCGAACGCCGAGCTCGACGACCGCGAGCGCCGGCTGCCCCAGGTCTCCGAGGGCGACGCCCTGAGCGCCGAGGAGATCACGGTCGACGGGCACGCCACGAAGCCCCCGGCCCGCTACACCGAGGCCTCCCTGGTCAAGGAGCTGGAAGAGCGCGAGATCGGCCGTCCGTCGACGTACGCGTCGATCATCGGCACGATCCTGGACCGCGGCTATGTGTTCAAGAAGGGCACGGCCCTGGTGCCGTCCTTCCTGTCCTTCGCCGTGGTCAACCTCCTGGAGAAGCACTTCGGGCGGCTCGTCGACTACGGCTTCACCGCCAAGATGGAGGACGACCTCGACCGCATCGCCCGCGGTGAGGCGAGGGCCGTGCCGTGGCTGAAGCGGTTCTACTTCGGTGAGGGCAGCGAGGGCGGTGCCGCCGACGCCGGCAACGGCGACGGGGATCACCTCGGCGGCCTCAAGGAGCTGGTGACAGACCTGGGCGCGATCGACGCCCGCGAGGTGTCGTCGTTCCCCGTGGGCAACGACATCGTGCTGCGGGTCGGCCGCTACGGGCCGTACATCGAGCGCGGCGAGAAGGACACCGAGCAGCACCAGCGCGCCGACATCCCGGACGACCTGGCGCCGGACGAGCTGACCGTCGACCTCGCGGAGGAGCTGCTCGCCAAGCCGAGCGGCGACTACGAGCTGGGCACGGACCCGGCCACCGGCCACACGATCGTCGCCAAGGACGGCCGCTACGGTCCGTACGTGACGGAGGTCCTCCCCGAGGGCACCCCGAAGACGGGCAAGAACGCGGTCAAGCCGCGCACGGCGTCCCTGTTCAAGACGATGTCGCTGGACACGGTGACCCTCGACGACGCGCTGAAACTGATGTCGCTGCCGCGCGTGGTCGGCGCAGACGCCGAAGGCCAGGAGATCACCGCGCAGAACGGCCGCTACGGCCCGTACCTGAAGAAGGGCACGGACTCGCGCTCGCTCCAGTCCGAGGAACAGCTCTTCACGATCACGCTGGAGGAGGCGCTGGCGATCTACGCCCAGCCGAAGCAGCGTGGCCGGGCGGCCGCCAAGCCGCCGCTGAAGGAGCTGGGCACCGACCCGGTGAGCGAGAAGCCGGTCGTCGTCAAGGACGGCCGCTTCGGGCCGTACGTCACCGACGGCGAGACCAACGCGACCCTGCGCTCCGGCGACAGCGTCGAGGCGATCACCCCGGAGCGCGGCTTCGAGCTGCTCGCCGAGAAGCGCGCGAAGGCGCCGGCGAAGAAGACCGCGAAGAAGGCGGCCAAGAAGGCTCCGGCGAAGAAGACGACGGCGGCCAAGAAGACCGCGGCGAAGAAGACCACGACCGCGAAGAAGACGACGGCCAAGAAGACGACCACCGGGAAGAAGACGGCCGCCAAGACGGCGACCGTCTCGGAGCCGGCGGAGGACTGAGGCCGTTCAGGCCCGGTCGGGATTCGCGCGGGACCCGTTCGGGGTCCGCTCGGGACCCGCTCAGGACCCGTTCGAGCCCCGTTCGACATCCGGACTGCCAAGGTCCGGATCTTCGCCCAGGGTTCGGAAAGCGAACGCCCCGGCAACACTTCGGTGTCGGGGCGTGCGCATGCCAGGCCGGGCATCCCAGGGTGTCGGTGGCTCCCGATAGGCTGAATGCATGACGCGAGCCGAGCATCCAACGGCCTCTCAGCCGGCCCCCGACGACGCCCTGGTCGCGGACTCCCGCGAGCGTGCCGTCCGCGCCCTGCTGCGCCGTCCGCAGTTGAAGCGGTTGTGGAGCGCACAGCTCGTGGGCGGCGTGGGCGACACACTCGCCCTTCTCGTCCTGGTAGTCCTGGCTGTCCAAGCGGCCGTCGCCGAAGGTGCGTTCGGGGGCGGCTACCGCGGCGTGGCGTTCGCAGTGGCGACCGTTTTCGGGGTGCGCATCCTGGCGACGCTCCTGTTCGGCGCCGTGCTCCTCGGACCGCTCACCGCGCTCACCTCCCAGGACGGCCCGCTGGACCGCCGCTGGACCATGGTGGGCGCGGACGGGCTGCGCGCGGCGCTCCTCATCGTCGCCCCGCTGTGGATCGACTGGACGCCCGAGGACGCGCTGGCCGTCCTCCTCGTCACGGCCTTCGTGACCGGTGTCGCCGAGCGGTTCTGGACGGTGTGCCGTGAGAGTGCGGCCCCCGCGCTGCTGCCGCCCCCGCCGCCGGAAGGCGCGACGGTCCGGCCGCTGCCGGACCACATGGACGCCCTGCGCCGCCTGTCGCTGCGCACCGGCTTCGCCGCGATCCCGCTCGCGGCCGTCGCGCTCGTCGTCGCAGCCCTGTTCAACAACCTGCTGGGCGCCGGCATCGACTGGTTCGCCCAGCATCAGGCGGCCCTCGCCTCCTACGTGGCGGCGGGGCTGTTCGCCGCCTCCCTGTCCGTGCTGACCTTCCTGGAGCTGCCCGGCACGCGCACCCCCCGCGCGCGGTCGCCGCTCGAGGGACTGCGGCGCCCGAAGACCGGCACCGGCGCCGACAAGGGACGCACCGGCGTGATGCCGCTGCTGGTGCTGGCCTGCGCGGCCGTCGCCGCCGCGGTGTCCGCCGCCGTCGCCGTGGCCGTGCTGCACGCCAAGGACCTGGGCGGTGGCCCGGTGCTCTACGGGCTGTTCGTGGGCGCGCTGACCGGCGGTGTCGTCGTCGGCATCCGTACGGCGCCCTCGCTGCTGCCCGCCCTGTCGCGCCGCCGGCTGCTCGCGCTGGCCATCGCCTTCACCGGTGTCGCGCTGCTGGCCGCCGGGCTGGTCCCGGACGTCACCAGCGTGCTGCTGATCCTCGCGCTGGCCGGCGTCGGCGCGGGCATGTCCGCCAACATCGGGCACATCCTGCTCGACCAGGAGACCGAGGAGTACCGGCGGTCCCGTACGACGGAGCACCTGCACGCGGTCGTCCGCGTCTGCGTCGCGCTCGGTGCGGTGATCGCCCCGCTGGTGGCGGCGGGGATCGGGCCGCACCGGCTGGAGAGCGGCAAGTT
Organism: Streptomyces sp. NPDC052064; assembly: GCF_055585925.1. Taxonomy (NCBI): domain Bacteria; kingdom Bacillati; phylum Actinomycetota; class Actinomycetes; order Kitasatosporales; family Streptomycetaceae; genus Streptomyces; species Streptomyces sp. NPDC052064. Next base: position 115,817 of record NZ_JBVJJE010000002.1, on the reverse strand, counting down.
CGTCTTCGCGCACGGCGGCGCGGCCTTCACGCTGATGCTGGCCGGCGCCCTGCTGCTGCCGGTGGCCGCGCTGGTGCTGGCCAAGGTCGACGACCGTTCCGGGGTGCCGCTGCGGCAGGACCTGCGCGACGCGCTGCTCCGCGGCGACGACCCGGAGCAGGCGCCCGCCGCCTCCGGGTTCTTCATCGCCCTGGAGGGCGGCGACGGGGCCGGCAAGTCCACACAGGCCGAGGCGCTCGCCGAGTGGATCCGCGGCAAGGGCCACGAGGTCGTGCTGACGCGCGAGCCGGGGGCGACGCCGGTCGGCAAGCGGCTGCGGTCGATCCTGCTGGACGTGTCGAGCGAGGGTCTGTCGCACCGCGCGGAGGCGCTGCTGTACGCGGCCGACCGGGCCGAGCACATCGACACCGTCGTACGGCCCGCCCTGGAGCGCGGCGCGGTCGTCATCTCCGACCGGTACATCGACTCGTCCGTGGCCTACCAGGGCGCGGGCCGTGACCTGTCGCCGACCGAGATCGCCCGGATCAACCGCTGGGCCACGAACGGACTGGTGCCGCATCTGACCGTCCTGCTGGACGTCGCGCCGGAGACCGCGCGCGAGCGGTTCACCGAGGCGCCGGACCGGCTGGAGTCGGAGCCGGCCGAGTTCCACGCGCGCGTGCGGGCCGGTTTCCTGACCCTGGCCGCGGCCGACGCCGGGCGGTACCTGGTGGTGGACGCCGGCCAGGAGCCCGAGGCCGTCACGACCGTCATCCGGCACCGGCTCGACCAGGTGCTGCCGCTGTCCGAGGCCGAGATCAAGGCCCAGGAGGAGGCTCGGAGGAAGGCCGAGGAGGAGGCCCGCCGGAAGGCCGAGGAAGAGGCTGCCCGCAAGGCCGAGGAGGAGCGCCTGGAGCGTGAGCGCCAGGAGCAGCTCGCCCGGCTGCGCGCCGAGGAGGAGGAGCGCAAGCGGCGCGAGCTGGAAGAGGCGCAGCGGCGCGAGGCCGAACGGCAGGCGGAGGAGGCCCGGCGGCGGGCCGAGGAAGCGCGGAAGAAGGCCGAGGAGGAGCGGGCACGGCTCCTCGCGGAGGAGAAGGCCCGCGCCGAGGAGGAGGCCCGGCGCAAGGCCGAGGAGGAACGCCGCCGCAAGCAGGCCGAGGAAGAGGCCCGGCTGCGCGCTGAGGCCGAGGCGCTCCGCCTGGAGAAGCAGCGCAAGGCCGAAGATGCCCTGCTGCGGGCCGAGGAGGCGCGGCGTCTGGCGGAGGCGGCGGCCGCTGCCGCGGAGGCCGGGCCGAAGAGCTCCGCCCCGCGGGGTGCCTCCGGTGCGACGGCCGGTCAGGACGCGGCGACGGTGCCCACGCCCGTGGTGAAACCGGGCGGCGCGGCGGACGACACGACCGTGCTGCGCCCGGTGCGGGGCGAGGAGCAGGGCCCGGGCCGGACCTCCGGTGGGTCCGACGCCGAGGTGACGGCCGAGCTGCCCAAGCCGCCGGTTCCGCCGGCCGTGGGGGAGGAGACGGAGGTCCTGCCGCCGGTTCGCCCCGGGGCCGGGTCCGGATCCGGGGACGAGACCGAGGTGCTGCCCCAGGTGCCCTCCGGGGCGGGCGACGAGACGGCCGTACTGCCTCCGGTCCGGCCGGGGGACGCCGATGAGACGGCCGTGCTGCCGCCCGTACGCGGGGACGAACCGGCGGACCGGGTTCCGCCCGGGTACTTCCGGGAGGACGCCCCGGCCGCCCGGCCCGACGGCACCGAGGACCGTACGCGGGAGCTGCCCCAGGTCGACGCCGAGGGCCGGCCTCGCCACCGGCGGTCCGAATGGGCCGAGGAGACGCCGCTGGACGACCTGCCGTCACTGGCGGACGAACTGCTCGGACCGCACGAGGACGAGCCGGACGACGGGCGGGGACGCCGGGGGAAGGGCGGCCGGGGCCGCTGAGGCCTCCGGCGGTCCGCCGGGGGAGCCCGGGCCGAGGCGGGAGACGGGCCCGGGCCGGGCCCGCGAGATCAGGCGGCAGGCGTTGTCAGTGGTCACCCCCACAATGGATCTCGCACCGTGGAACGTGACGAAAGGGCGGCGTGACCCATGACCGTGTGGGACGACCTCGTCGGGCAGGAGAGGGTGAGCGCGCAGCTGGACGCCGCCGCCCGGGACGCCGACGCCCTGGTCACCGCGGCCGCGACCGACCTTCCCCCGCCCGAGGCGTCGAAGATGACGCACGCGTGGCTGTTCACGGGCCCGCCCGGGGCCGGCCGGAACCAGGCGGCGCGGGCGTTCGCGGCGGCCTTGCAGTGCGTCAGCCCGGACCGGGCCCTCGGCGGCTCCCCGGGCTGCGGCTTCTGCGACGGATGTCACACGGCCCTGATCGGCACGCACGCCGACGTCACCACCGTCGCCGCGGTCGGCACGCAGATCCTCGCCGACGACATGCGCGACACCGTCCGCAAGTCGTTCACGTCGCCGGCGAACGGCCGCTGGCAGGTCATCCTCGTGGAGGACGCCGAGCGGCTGAACGAGAAGTCGGCCAACGCCGTCCTCAAGGCCGTGGAGGAGCCCGCTCCGCGCACCGTCTGGCTGCTGTGCGCCCCCTCCATCGAGGACGTCCTGCCGACGATCCGCTCCCGCTGCCGCCACCTGAACCTGAGTACCCCGTCGGTCGACGCGGTCGCCGACATGCTCGTACGCCGCGAGGGCGTCGAGCCGGACGTCGCCGCCGCGGCGGCCCGCGCGACCCAGGGCCATGTCGACCGGGCCCGCCGCCTGGCCACCGACCCGGCCGCGCGCGAGCGCCGTGCCGCCGTGCTGAGGCTGCCGCTGCGGGTGGACGAGATCGGCAGTGCGCTCAAGGCCGCCCAGGAGCTCGTCGACGCGGCCGCCGAGGACGCCAAGCAGCTCGCGGAGGAGACGGACGCCAAGGAGACCGAGGAGCTCAAGGCCGCCCTCGGTGCGGCCCAGGGTGGCCGGATGCCGCGCGGTACGGCGGGCGTGATGAAGGACCTGGAGGACAAGCAGAAGCGCCGCAGAACACGCACGCAGCGCGACAGCCTCGACCTCGCCCTGACCGACCTCACGGCCTTCTACCGCGACGTCCTCGCCCTCCAGCTCGGCTCCCGCGTGGCCATCGCCAACGCGGACGCCGAGGACGCGCTGGAGCGCCTCGCCCGCGGCAGCTCCCCGGAGTCCACGCTCCGCCGCATCGAGGCGATCGCCGCCTGCCGCGACGCCCTCGACCGCAACGTGGCGCCGCTGCTCGCGGTGGAAGCGATGACGATGGCGCTCAGAGCGGGCTGATCCGGCAGAGCGGCACCGCCCATGAGGGTGGAAGCGGAGTTGACGCCGTAACTCGTACGAGGCACGACACGCACACAGGGCATTCATCCCGTCGCACAGAGTTACGCTCACTGGATGGACACCAGGCGCACTCTCCGCTCCGCCTCCCGCTCTGTCTCCCGCTCCGGCGGCCTGTACCGCCTGACCCGCGGCGGAGCCAGGACCGCGACCGGCCTCCTCGCCACGGCCGCGCTGCTGGTCTCCGCGTGCTCCTCCGGGAGCTCGACGACGTCCGCCACGGCTGCGGCAAAGGCGGCGGCGCTGGTCGCGCTGCCGCGGTCCACCCCCGCGGCACTCACGCCGTACTACGACCAGAGGCCGGCCTGGCGCGGTTGCGGCGTCCCGGGCTTCGAGTGCGCCACGATCAAGGCGCCACTCGACTACGGCGAGCCGACCACCGGAGACGTCCGGCTCGCCGTCGCCCGCAAGAAGGCCATGGGCCCGGGAAAGCGGCTGGGCTCACTGCTCGTGAACCCCGGCGGGCCGGGCGGCTCGGCGATCGGTTACGTCCAGACATATGCCGGCATCGGTTACCCGGCCGAGGTCCGTGCCCGCTACGACATGGTGGCGGTCGACCCGCGTGGCGTGGCCCGCAGTGAGCCCGTGGAGTGTCTGGACGGGCCGGAGATGGACACGTACACGCAGACGGACACCACGCCCGACGACGCCAAGGAGGCCGACGGGCTGGTCGAGGCGTACCGGACGTTCGCCGAGGGCTGTGGCGCGGACTCGCCCCGGCTGCTGCGCCATGTGTCCACCGTGGAGGCGGCCCGGGACATGGACATCGTGCGGGCGGCGCTCGGCGACGAGAAGCTGAACTACGTCGGCGCCTCCTACGGCACCTTCCTCGGTGCGACGTACGCCGGGCTCTTCCCGGACCGGACGGGCCGACTGGTGCTGGACGGCGCGATGGACCCGTCGCTGCCCGCGCGGCGGCTGAACCTCGAACAGACGGCGGGCTTCGAGACGGCGTTCCGGTCGTTCGCGCGGGACTGCGTACGGCACGCCGACTGCCCGCTCGGCGGGGCGGGCACCTCGCCCGAGCAGGTCGGCAAGAACCTGAAGGCGTTCTTCGAGAAGCTGGACGCGCGACCGGCCGCCGCCGGCGACCCCGACGGCCGTCGCCTCACCGAGTCGCTCGCCACCACCGGCGTGATCGCGGCCATGTACGACGAGGGCGCCTGGCAGCAGCTGCGCGAGGCGCTGACGTCCGCGATGAAGGAGAACGACGGCTCGGGGCTCCTGGTCCTCTCCGACAGCTACTACGAGCGGGACGCCGACGGCGGCTACAGCAACCTGATGTTCGCCAACGCGGCCGTGAACTGCCTCGACCTGCCGCCCGCCTTCGACACCCCCGACGAGGCGCGCAGGGCGCTCCCCGAGTTCGAGAAGGCGTCCCCGGTCTTCGGCGAGGGCCTCGCGTGGGCCGCCCTGAACTGCGCGTACTGGCCGGTCCACGCCACGGGCGAGCCGCACCGTATCGAGGCGAAGGGTGCCGCCCCCATCGTCGTGGTCGGCACCACCCGCGACCCCGCGACCCCGTACCGCTGGGCGCAGGCCCTGGCCGGCCAGCTCTCCTCGGCCCGCCTCCTCACCTACGAGGGCGACGGCCACACGGCGTACGGCCGCGGCAGCTCCTGCATCGACCGCACGATCAACGCCTACCTCCTCCGCGGCACCCCTCCCACGGACGGGAAGCGCTGCTCATAACCACCGCTCCCAGCCCCGGAGTGCCCGCCTCCGGGGCTGGTACGGAGCACCCTCGGAAACTGTGTAGACTTACCGTCGTTGTTGATCGCACCATGGTGCGGACAGCGCGCCGCCTTAGCTCAGATGGCCAGAGCAACGCACTCGTAATGCGTAGGTCTCGGGTTCGAATCCCGAAGGCGGCTCTCTTCAAGGCCAGGTCAGATTCTATCTGACCTGGCCTTTTGTGCTCCTGAAGGTCCCCGTCGCCCCAACGGATAGCATCAGGGCTCCGGCATGGCTCCCAGCAGAGGCGACGATCATGGATCCGGCCGCAGCGTCTCCCACCGCAGCGCGCATCAGCCTGCGTCAGTTGCTGATGGTGCTGGGTGACTCGTTGGTGGAGGTGCAGGCGGCTCCCGCCGGGCTGGACGTCGAGATCAGTGAGGTTTCGCTGCTCGATCCCGAGGATCCGCCGACCGCACGGCCGGGCGAGCTGGTACTCGTGATCGGTGCCCGTGGCCGGGCCGCTTTTCCCGCGCTGCGGGCCGCCGGGCGGGACGGGGCCGCCGCCGTCGTGGTCAAGCTGGACGGGCCCGGCCAGGCCGCGGCGCTCAGCGAGGCCGCTGCCGAGGCCGGGGTCGCCCTGCTCTCGCTGCGCAGCGAAGCACGCTGGGAGCAGGTGCACGCGCTGGCCCGCGCCGCCCTCGACGACGCACCGCCGGGCGGGCCAGGCATGGGGGCCGAGGAGGGCGACCTGTTCTCGCTCGCCCAGACCACTGCCATCCTCACCAGCGGCATCGTCAGCATCGAGGACGCCGCCAACCGGGTGCTGGCCTACTCCCGCACCACCGACTCCGACGAGGCGGACGACCTGCGCCGGCGCTCCATCCTCGGCTGGCAGGGACCGGAAGGGTATCTGGCGAAGCTGCGGGAGTGGGGTGTGTTCCAGCATCTCCACTCCAGCGACGAGGTGATCGGTATCGACAGTCACCCCGAGCTGGGCATCCGCCGACGGCTCGCGGTGGCCATCCGGTCCGGGGACCGGCAGCTGGGCACCATCTGGGTGCAGGAGGGCTCGATCCCGCTGTCCGAACGCTCGCGCCAGGCACTGCTGGGCGCCGCCCGGGTCGCGGCGCTCCATCTCGTACGCCGTCGCCGGGAGCTCTCGGACGATGTGACGCTCACCCGGACCCTGCTGGCCGGACTCCTGGACGGCAGCACCGGACCGCAGCCGCTCGCCACTCACCTGGGGTTCGACGCCACCCGCCCGGCCGCCGTGCTGGGGTTCTCGTACGGGACCACGGAGGCGTACGAGACCGCGGAGGGCGCCGCCGCACCGGAACTGACCCACTCCGAGGTCACCAACCTGGTCTCCGTGCACATCGCCGCCCGGCACCGCAGCGCCCTGGTCACCCAGGTCGATCCCCGTATCTACGTGCTTCTGCCCCAGCTGCCCCGCGGCATCGACACGGACACGCTGCGCGGCTGGACCCAGGAGATCACCGACGCCGCACGCCGCCACCTGGGCCTGCCGCTGAGCGGCTCGGTCGGTTGCCTGGTGCCGGAGCTCGGGGACGTCCCCGAGTCGCGCCGGGAGGCCGACCGCATACTCGACGCCATGGCGGGCGCCGGAGTGACCGTCGCGGTCGCCGCGCTGCCGGACATCCAGGCGGAGGTGCTGGTCAGCGAGATTCTGACGTTGCTCTCCGCCCGCCCCGAGATACGCGATCCCCGCCTGACCGCCCTGCTGTCGCACGACAGCCGGCACCAGGGCCGGCTCGCCGAGACCCTCCTGACGTACCTGAACTCCTTCGGTGACATCCGCGCGGCGGCCGCACAGCTCCATGTGCACCCCAACACGCTGCGGTACCGCCTTCGCCGGGCCGAGCAGCTGACCGGCCTCGATCTCAGCCGTCCCGACCAGCGTCTGCTGGCCATGCTCCAGCTGCGGCTGCCGACCACCGGCTGAACCGGTTCCGCATTGGCCGGTCGTACAGCCATCGAGGTCGAGTTTGTTCAGCCTTCACAAACATTTGGCCCCATGACCCCCCATACGCTTGCGCAAATCCATTTCCGCAAGTGATGCGGCCCACCTCCCACGAGGAGACGGAGCGAAGCGCGGACGTGCGGTGACGACCCCATCACCAGCACGGCATCCGGAATCCGCGAACCGCACCGTGAACGCTTCCGGGAATCGTCAGTGCCCCGACCGTCCCTCCTGACGCACATCACGGCACTCCCAACGACCCCATGGATGTCGACATGACTACACGTCCCCCCGATTCACTGGCCCCTGATGCCGCTCAACCCACCAGTGGTCAGCCTCCGGAGCAGCAGGCAGGTCTGCAGGCCGGTCTCAAGAATCGCCATCTGTCCATGATCGCCATCGGCGGTGTGATCGGTGCCGGTCTCTTCGTGGGTTCCGCCTCCGGTATCGCCGCCGCCGGGCCCGGCATCCTGGTGTCCTACGCACTGGTCGGCGCCCTCGTCGTCTTCGTGATGCGGATGCTCGGCGAGATGGCCGCGGCCAACCCGACCTCCGGGTCCTTCTCGGCCTACGCGGACCGGGCGCTCGGCCGCTGGGCCGGGTTCTCGATCGGCTGGCTGTACTGGTTCTTCTGGGTCGTCGTGCTCGCCGTGGAGGCGACCGCGGGCGCCGTCATCCTGGAAGGGTGGGTGCCGGCCGTACCGCAGTGGGCCTGGGCCCTGATCGTGATGACGGTCCTCACCGCCACGAACCTGGCCTCGGTCGGCTCCTTCGGCGAGTTCGAGTTCTGGTTCGCCGGCATCAAGGTCGTCGCCATCACGGGCTTCATCGTTCTCGGCGGACTGGCCATCTTCGGCGTGCTGCCCGGCTCCGACCACGCCGCGACCGGATTCGGAAACCTCACCGAGCACGGCGGCTTCCTGCCGAACGGGCCGGGCGCGATCCTCACCGGCATCCTGCTGGTCGTCTTCTCCTTCATGGGCAGCGAGATCGTCACCCTCGCCGCCGGTGAGTCCTCGGACGCGCAACGGGCGGTGGCCAAGGCCACCAGGAGCGTGATCTGGCGGGTCGGTGTCTTCTACGTCGGCTCGATCCTCGTCGTGGTCGCCCTGCTGCCGTGGAACGACCCCGCGATCGAGAAGAAGGGCTCGTACGTAGCGGCCCTCGACTCGATCGGCATCCCGCACGCCGGCGAGATCATGAACTTCATCGTGCTGACCGCCGTGCTGTCCTGTCTCAACTCCGGCCTCTACACCGCCTCCCGGATGGCCTTCTCCCTCGGGCAGCGCGGCGACGCCCCGCGGTCCTTCGTACGGACGAACACGCGAGGTGTCCCGCAGGCCGCGATCCTGGCCTCCGTGGTCTTCGGCTTCGTGGCGGTCGCCTTCAACTACCTGTGGCCGGACACGGTCTTCCAGTTCCTGCTGAACTCCTCGGGCGCCGTCGCGCTCTTCGTGTGGCTGGTCATCTGCTTCTCGCAGCTGCGGATGCGGGGCATCATCCTGCGCGAGAGCCCGGAGAAGCTCGTCGTCCGGATGTGGCTGTTCCCCTATCTGACGTGGGCGACGATCGCGATGATCGGGTTCGTGCTCGTCTACATGCTCACCGACGAGAAGGAGGGCGGCGGCCGCAGCCAGGTGCTGCTCTCGGTGCTCGTCGCCGCGGTGGTGATCGCGATCTCGCTGGTCCGGGAGCGGTCCCGCCGGAAGGACACCGGGGAGCCGGTCGCGCCGCGGTAGCCGCCGCGGACTGCCGTGGGCGGCCCGCCCGCGATCTGCTGGAACCCCAGGCCGGAATCGATCCGGCCTGGGGTTCTCGGCGTTCAGCGGGTGGACTCCCGCTCCACCGGCAGCCACAGCTCGGCGTCCGCCTTCGTGCCGTCCGCCGAGAGGTCGGTCCGCAGGATCTCCGGGCCGGGGCGGCTGCGGTACGGGTTGGACGGGAACCACTCGGTGAACACGTCGCGCCACAGTTCCTGGATGGCCTGCGGTGCCGGGCCGGTCGTGGTGAAGACCGCCCAGGTGCCGGACGGGACGGGCAGGGTGGTGACGCCCGCGGGGACGTCCGATGGGCCGTCCGACGGGGTGGACGCCGCGGTGATCACCGCCTGGTAGTAGTCGAGCTCGGTGCCCTCGGCACGGCTCGGGTCCAGGTCGTCGCAGACCGCGACGATGCCGTGCGGCTCCTGGTCCGAGAGCTTTCCGAGCTGCTCCAGGGCCTGTTTGTCGAGACCCCGGACGAAGTCGATGATCGCCTGGTTCGGGCCCGAGTGCACGAGCGGTACCCGGGTCTTGAAGCCGGCGACGGTGAAGGCCGGGCGGTCCACTACTCGGTAGTGCATGCTGCTGCTCCCTTCGATGGTGAGGCGGAAGGTCAGCCGGGGCTGGGAGACGAGCGCGGCACCGGTGCGCCGGGCCTCGCCCGGGCCCACGCCGTGCATCGCTCGGAACGCCCGTGCGAACGCTTCGCCCGAGCCGTAGCCGTAGCGCACCGCGATCTCCAGCAGCGTCTCGCCGCCCGCGAGCACCTCCGCGCCCGCGACCGTCAGCCGCCGGCGGCGGATGTACTCCGACAGGGGCATGTCTGCCAGCGCGGAGAACATCCGGCGCAGGTGGTACTCCGACGTGGTCGCGATCCGCGCCAGTTCGGCGCCGTCCACGGACCCGTCGAGGTGCCGCTCGATGTGCTCCATCGCCTGGTTGAGCCGCTCCAGCACGCCCGGTTCCTTCCTCTTTCGTGATCACCACGCTAGGCAGCGCGCACCCTGCCGCACCCGACATCCTGTGCCCGATCCGGTCGGGTGCCGCCTCCGCCGAACGGCGTAGGCGCATCGCCGTCCGGCAGGCGTACTTAAGGGGGCTTTACCGTGAACGGCTAGCATCGCCCGGCAACCCGTCAGCTGCCGACCGGGACGAGGTGAGGACATGGGGGCGCCCAGGATCGCCGTCGCCGTGGTGACCATGGGCAACCGGCCCGAGGAGGTCGACGCGCTGCTGAGGTCCGTGGCCAAGCAGGACGTGCCGCCCGAGCGGATCGTGATCGTCGGCAACGGCTGCCCACTGCCCGAGTTCGCCCGGCGGCTGTCGCTGCCCGGCGAGGTCACCCCGATCGAGCTCGACGAGAACCTCGGCTGCCCCGGCGGACGGAACGCGGCCCTCGCGCGGCTGCGGGAGTTCGGCGACATCGACGTCGTCGTGGAGCTGGACGACGACGGGCTGCTCGTCGACGCCGACGTGCTGCGCCGCGTGCAGGAGCTGTACGCCGCCGACGAACGGCTCGGCATCGTCGGCTTCCGCATCGCCGACGAGCTGGGGGAGACGCAGCAGCGGCACGTGCCCCGGATCGGCAACTCGGACCCCATGCGGGGCGGGTACGTCACCGGGTTCCTCGGGGGCGGGCACGCGCTGCGGATGGCCATGCTCGACGAGGTCGGCGACTGGCCCGCCGAGTTCTTCTTCGCGCACGAGGAGACCGACCTGGCCTGGCGCGCGGCCGACGCGGGCTGGCGCATCCTGTACGCGCCCGAACTGCTGCTCCAGCACCCGAAGACCTCGCCCGCCCGGCACGCCATCTACTACCGCGTGAACGCCCGCAACCGGGTCTGGCTGGCCCGCCGCCGGCTGCCGTTCGCGCTCGTGCCCGTCCATCTGGGCGTCTGGGTGCTGCTCACCCTCGTACGGAACCGGTCGCGTGCGGGGCTGCGGGCATGGTTCGGCGGGTTCGTGGAAGGCGTACGGGAACCGGCGGGTGAGCGGCGGCCCATGCGCTGGCGGACGGTGTGGCGGCTTACGCGGCTGGGGCGGCCACCGGTCATCTGACGACGAGGGGTGTCCGCCGGGGTGGCCACGAGCTCGGTGGCCGGAAGCTTGGTGGGGCCCCGGCCGTTCACCTCCGCCGACCGGGACCCGGACCCGGCCGCGGCGGCGACACTCCCCCGAGTTGCGCGTCCAGACGCGCGCGCCGCCGGGCCAGATCCGACGTAGAGATCACATCAGGTTTTGCCAACGGATGGCTAACATGTGGCCAACGGTTCTCCATTGCGTCGTCTGCCGATTGGCGTGAAGTCGCTGAACCATGACGGGTGGCGGCCTGTGTGAGGGCTGTTCCGGCGGAGAACGTGAGGACGAAGGTGGCGGAAAACCGCTGCCCCGGGGGCGGGAACTCAGCAAGGGTGGAATCTCGGCAAGGGCAAGGGCAAGGGCAAGAGCGGTGGCGCGGGGAGACGGGGGCGCGATGGGGGGATCTGCCTGCTCGGGCAGCGTGGACGGTTCCGATGAGCGGAGCAGGCTGCGGTTCGGATTGCTCGGGCCGCCGGTGCTGTACCACGACGTCAGCGGGGGCGGCCGAGTCGAAGCCCGGGGTGTCGCAAGCCCCAAGTCCCGTGTGCTGCTCGCTGCGTTGCTGCTCGACGCCGGACGGGTCGTCTCCGTCGAGTCGCTCAAGGACACGCTGTGGGGCGGGGCGCCGCCCGTTTCCGCCCAGGCCTCGCTGCACAACCACGTAGCCCGGTTGCGGCGGTTGCTCGACGATCCCGAGCGGCTGCGGACCGTGCCGTCCGGGTATGTGCTGCGGGTCGACGAGGGCGAGCTGGATGTCCATGTGCTCGACGCCCGTGTCGCCGCGGCGCGTGTCGCGCACGCCGGGCAGGAGTGGGAGCGTGTCGTGCGGGAGTGCGACGCCGCGCTCGCACTGTGGCGGGGCGCACCGCTCGCCGGACTGCCGTCCGAGGTGGGCGGGTACGCCTTCGCGCGGCGGTTGCGCGAGGCACGGCTGCTGCTTCTGGAGTGGCGCTACGACGCCGAGTTGGCGCTGCGCGGCCCGCGTCTCGACGAGCTCGTACCGGAGCTGGCGGCGTTGACCGCCGAGTATCCGCTGCGAGAGGTGTACCACCGCCAGCTCATGCTCGCCCTGCACCGCACCGGTCGCCAGGCCGAGGCCCTGGCCGTACACCGTGATCTGCGCACCCGACTGGTCGACAAGCTCGGCATCGAGCCGGGGCCCGGGGTGCGGGCGGCGCATGTGGAGGTGTTGCGGGGGGCGGCCGTGGGGAGCGGTGGTTCGGGAGGTGATTTCGGCTTCGGTGACGAGGGTGCCGCTTCTTCCGCTTCTTCCGCACACGTCGTCACGCCGTCCGTCGCCGCGGCGCTCTCGTCCGCTCAACCGCCGCCTGCTCAACTTCCCCCGCCGCCCGCACATTTCACGGGTCGCGCCGCCGTACGCGACTCCCTGAGCCGCACCCTCACGACACCCGGAGCGCCCTCAGCCGCCCCAGCCACCCCCACCATCCCCGCCACCGCCGTCATCAGCGGCATGCCCGGCGTCGGCAAGAGCGCACTCGCGCTGCATGTCGCACACGAGTTGGCGGAACGTTTCCCCGATGGGCAGCTCTACCTCGACCTGCATGGTGCGACCCCGGGCATGGCCCCTCTCACCCCTGGTCAAGCGCTCACCACCCTGCTGCGTGACGTCGGTGTCGAGCCAAACCGCATCCCCGAACTCCCCGGCGCGGCATCCGCCCTGCTGCGCTCGCTGCTCGCGCCGACCCGCACGCTCCTGGTGCTGGACGATGCCGCGAGCGCCGCGCAGGTACGGTCGCTGCTGCCGGGCGGTTCGGGCTGCGCGGTGATCGTCACCAGCCGTTCGCCGCTTACCGCCCTCGACGGCGTCGCCCGCTTTCCGCTCGGCCCGTTGTCGGACGAGGAGAGCGCGGCCCTCCTGGTCGCGGCCTCGGGCCGTGCCGGGCTGGACGGTTCGGACGCCGCCCGTCGCCTCGTCGAACTCACCGGCCGCCTGCCCCTGGCCTTGCGTGTCGTCGGCGCGCGGCTCGCCGCCCGGCAGGCCCTCACACCGGACGTCCTCGCCGGGCAACTGGCCGAGACGGAGGGTCGGTTGCGGCACCTCGAGTACGACGACCTGAGCGTGCGCCGCTCCCTGGCCGTCGCGCACGACGCACTCGCCGGCTCCGAGCGCGAGGCCGACCGGGACGCGGCCCTCACCCTCCGCCGTATCGGGGCGCTCGATCTGCCAACGTACGGCGCATCCCTGCTGGCCCGCCTCACCGGCACGAGCGAACGCCGCACCGAGGCCGCCCTGGACCGCCTCGTCGACGTGGCCCTGCTCCAGGAGCCGGCATATGGCCGCTACGCGCCCCACGACCTCGTCCGCGACTTCGCCCGCGAACTGGCCGGGGAGCGGGGCATAGGCGACACCCCCGCCTCCGAAACCGCCCGCGACCTGGCCGGATTACGGGACTCCGACGGCTCCCGCGCCTCCGGCACCGCCCGCGAACCGGCCGGATTACGGGACGCCAACAACACCGGTTCCTCCGAAATCTCCTGCGACCTGGCCGGATTACGGGACCCCCACGGCACCCGCGCCTGCGACACCGCCCTCCGCTGGTACGCCGCCGTCGCCGAGCGGGTCTTCATCGCGATCGTCGAGCCCGGCCCCGACCAGGACGACCGTCGCCGCCCCACCGCGGCCCCGCCACCCGGTCATGCGGCGCACGTCGACACCGTCGCCCCCTTCGGCAGTCCGGAGGAGGCCTTCGCCTGGGGCGACAGGGAGCTGGCGAACGTCGTCACCCTGGTCGAGCGGCACGCGGACGACCCGTGCCGGCAGCGCGCGGGCCTCGTCTCCACCCTCGTGCGGCTGATCCTCCCCTATGCACACCGCAGGGGCCGCGTCGCCGAGATGGAGGTGCTCGGCGGGGCCGGCCTCCGGGTGGCGCGGCGGCTCGGGGACGAGGCAGCCGAGGCGTACGCGCTCGTCGACCTCGCCGGACTGCACTTCCTGACCGGCCGCCAGAACGACGCCCTCGACCTCAACGACCGCGCGCTGGCCATCTGGCGTCGGCTCGACGACCCGTCCTGCATCCGCCGCTGCCTCAACAACCGCGGCCTGCTGCTCGACGGGCTCGGCCGGTACGCCGAGGCAGGGGAGGCTCTGACCCGGAGCCTGGAGTACGCACGGCAACTGAACGACCCGTACGGCGAGGCCGTCACCCACAGCCACCTCGGCAACCTCTACGAGCGCACCGATCCGCGGGCCGCCATCGAGCAGCACCGGCGTTCGCTCGCCCTCGGGGACGAGATCGGCGCCGTGATCGTGCGGCACTCCGCGCACTGCAACATCGGATACGCCCACCTGCGGCTCGGCGAACCGGCCGCCGCCCTCCGGCACTTCGAGGAGAGCCTGCGCATCCTGGGCGGACACGGCGACTGGCACGGCGAGTCCCAGACCCGGCTCGGCCTGGTCCGCGCGCTGCGTCTGCTGGGCCGCACCGGGCGGGCCGCCCGCGAGTGTGCCGAGCTGCTGGACCGGGCCGACGCCCGTGCCGACCGCTACACCGGCGGGCTCGCCCGCCACCAGCACGGGCTGCTGCTGAGCGAGCGGGGGCGCGTCGGCGAGGCACACGAGGTGTGGCGCTCGGCTCTCGCGGCGCTGGAGGGGACGGACGAGCACGCGGTGGTCACGGAACTCCGCGAGCTGCTCGCTCCCGCCGACTGACACTGGCTATTTGGCATCCGCATAACACCCCACCACCGCCGTCGTGAACGGAAACCGCACCGGCGTCTCTCCGAAGGTCAGCCGTCCGGCCAGGGCCGCCGCCTCGCGGATCGCCGTCACGACCGCGGCCGCCTCCTCCTCGGGGCAGTGCACGATCACCTCGTCGTGCTGGAAGAAGACCAGCTCGGCCGCCATGCCCGCGCAAGCCTTCCGCAGCGCGGCGAGCAGGAGCAGGGCCCAGTCGGCGGCGCTGCCCTGGACGACGAAGTTGCGGGCGAAGCGGCCGCGGGCGCGGGCGTTGCTGGAGGCGTAGCCGGGGCCCCACTGTCCGCTGTCGGACCTGTCGTCCTCCGGAACGACCGACGCGGCCGGGATGCCGGCCTCCTCGGTCGCGTCGTCCGTCCCCCGGGCCGCCGGCGGGCAGGTCCGGCCGAGCCACGTCCGTACGAGGCGGCCTTCCTCGCCGGCTCGGGCCGCATCGTCGACGTACGCCACCGCACGCGGGAAGCGGCGTCTGAGCGCGGCGAGGTTCTTCAGGCCGTCGCCGGAGGTCTGGCCGTAGACCGCGCCGAGCACGGCGAGTTTGGCCTGGGCGCGGTCGCCGGAGAAGGCGCGGTCGGAGACGGACTGATACAGGTCGGTCTCCCGGCCGGCCACCTCCATCAGGCCGGGGTCGCGGGAGATCGCGGCGAGGACGCGCGGCTCCATCTGGTCGGCGTCGGCGACGACGAGCCGCCAGCCGGGGTCGGCGACCACGGCCCGCCGGATCACCTTGGGGATCTGAAGCCCGCCCCCGCCGTTGGTGACCCAGCGCCCGGTCACCGTGCCGCCCGCGAGGAACTCGGGCCGGAACCGCCCGTCGCGCACCCAGTCCTGGAGCCAGGACCAGCCGTGGGCCACCCAGATGCGATACAGCTTCTTGTACTCGATCAGGGGCTTCACGGCCGGGTGGTCGACGGACTCGATCTCCCAGCGGCGGGTCGAGGAGACCTTGATGCCGGCCTGGGCGAAGGCCTTGACCACGTCGGCCGGCAGGTCGGGGCGGACGCGGCGGCCGAACGCCGTGGACACCTCGTCGGCCAGCTCGGCCAGGCGGCGCGGTTCGCCGCCGCCCGCGTACCGCTCGCCCAGCAGGTCGTGCAGCACCGCGCGATGGACCTCGGCGCGCCAGGGCAGGCCGGCGCGGTTCATCTCGGCGGCCACCAGCATGCCCGCGGACTCGGCGGCCGTCAGCAGACGCATCCGGTCGGGGTGCTCGGCCCGCTCGTGCCGCCGCTGCTGCTCGGCGTAGACCGCGAGGAGGTCGGGCAGGGGCAGGTGGACGCCCTGCGGTTCGAACAGTGAGGACTGGGAGCCCGGTTCGGCGGAGCGCTGCGGCGGATCGGGCGGCACGGGGCCGCCGCGCAGCCGGGCCAGGGCGGCCGCGGCCGAGCGTGGTTCCCCGTACCGCCCCTCGTGGCCGAGGAGGAGCGTCTCGGTGGCCTCGATGTCGTAGCACCGCTCGACTCGCACCCCCGTGGCGAGCAGGCGCGGGTAGACCTCGGCGGTGGACCGCCACACCCACCGCGTGACACCGGGACGGCTCCGCACGGCCTCGGCGGGATCCGCCTCCCGCCGCACCGGCCCGGCGGGCAGCCCGTCCGGACCGAGGGGGGCGACGTCCACGCCACCGTCCTCGGCCGGAGCGAGTGCCCACCGGTCGGCCATGCTGCGAGTGTGACAGGGGGGTCTGACAACGCCCCCCGGATCGCCGTCCCGGTCACTGTCGCCGTCCCGTTCCCGGTCGCCGTCCCGGTCACCGCCCGGGCGGTGTCAGGCCTCGGCCGGCGTGTCCTTCTGCGCCCGCACGATCTTCTCCAGCACCTCGGCCACGTACCGCTCGGTCCGCTCCTTGCCGATGCCGAGGCCGCTGAGGACACCCTCGCCGTTCTCGTGCTCCAGCAGGGCGAGCAGGATGTGCTCGGTGCCGATGTAGTTGTGGCCGAGGCGCAGGGCCTCGCGGAAGGTGAGCTCCAGGACCTTCTTGGCGGCCTGGCCGTATGGCACGAGCTCCGGGGCCTCCTCGACGGCCGGCGGCAGTGCGGCGGTCGCCGCCTCGCGGACCGCGTCGAGGGAGACGCCCTGCTCGACGAGCGCCTTCGCGGCGAGACCGTCGGGCTCGGCCAGCAGACCGAGGACGAGGTGCTCGGGCACGCCCTCGGCGTTGCGCGCGGACTTGGCCTCGTTGTGCGCTGCCATCACCGTGTTGCGGGCGCGGGGCGTGTAGCGGTTGAAGCCCTGGCTCGGATCGAGGTCGGCCGACTCCTTCGGTACGAAGCGCTTCTGCGCGGCCTGCCGGGTGACCCCCATGCTCCTGCCGATGTCCGTCCAGGAGGCGCCCGAACGCCGGGCCTGGTCCACGAAGTGGCCGATCAGGTGGTCGGCCACCTCGCCGAGGTGATCGGCGGCGAGCACCGCGTCCTGGAGCTGTTCGAGGGGTTCCTGGTGCACCGTCTTGATGGCCGCGATGAGGTCGTCGAGGCGCACGGATGACGTGATGTCGGGGTTCGTCGTCATGGTGTCAACCGTAGGTTGCGCCCCCATGGCTGTCAACCGTGAGTTGACACCCGGATGGGTGCCTTACTTCGGAGAGGTCACCACCAACCGCACCGCCAGCCCCGTGAACACCGTCCCGGAGACGATGTTCAGCCAGCGGTTCACCCGCGCACTGCGCCTGAGGAAGGACGACAGCCGCCCCGCGAGCAGGCCGACGCTGCCGTCCCACAGGAAGCCCATCACGACGAGCGTGACCCCGAGCAGCAGCAACTGGCCCTGGACGTGGCCGAGCGACGGGTCCACGAACTGCGGCAGGAACGCCACGTTGAAGAGGATCACCTTGGGGTTGAGCAGGTTGGTGATCGCGCCCTGCCAGAACGCCCGCCTCATCCCCGACCTCACGGCGCCCGATCCCTCCTCGCCCGGCACCGAACGGTCGCGGAACGCCTTCACCGCCAGATAGAGCAGATAGGCCGCGCCCGCCCAGCGCAGCACGTGGTACAGCGTCGGCAACGCCGTGAACAGGGCCGACAGGCCGAGCGCCGCCGCGACCGCGTGCACGAGCATCGCGCACGCCACCCCGAACGCCGCCATCACCCCGGCGGTGGGCCCGCCCCGTCCGCCCATCGCCACGATGAACATCATGTCCGGGCCGGGGGTGATGCAGAGCGCGAAGGCGGCGACGAGGAACGCCGCGTACAGAGACATGTCCACCATGCGGGCCATGTTCGAGGCCCTGCCGCGCGCGGACGAGTCAATTCCGGGGAGTGAGACGTACGAGGCCGCGCATGCGGAGCCGTCCGCGACGGCGTGGCACCATCGGCCCGTGAGTACGCCCACCACCGTCGACCGCGCGTTCGAGGCCGCCCTGTACGACAGCAGCGAGACGGCCCTCGACACCGGCGCGTCCCTGCTCGCCTCCGACCCTGCGGCGGACGCCGAACTCGCCCGGCGCGGTGAGGAGTTCGTGGCGGCGGCCTGGCGTCGCGGCTGGCAGCCGGCCGACGCCGTACGGACCGTCCGGCGCGAGCTGGACGACATCCACGTACGCCTGGTGGCGACGCTGATCCGGGCGCAGGCGCCGCACGACCGCCCGCGCGGCCGCCGCTGGAGCGCGCAGCTCGCGGAGCTCCCCGCCGACGGCCCGCCCCGCACCGACCGCTTCTCGTACGCCACCGCCGTGCTGGAGCTGTACCGCCTGCTGCTGCGGCTGCCCGCGCTCGAGTCCCTCGACGAGTCGCCCGGGCCGCCGAAGACCGAGTCCCGGATGCTCGGCCGCATCCGCGCCCTGCTCGCCAAGGCGGAGGCCACCGGGTTCCCGGAGGAGGCGGAGGCGCTCAGTGCCAAGGCGCAGGAGCTGATGGCACGGCACAGTGTCGACGAGGCGCTGCTCGCGGTCCGGGCGTCCTCGCCCGAGACGCCCGGGGCCTGCCGGATCGGTGTCGAACCGCCGTACGAGCAGGCCAAGGCTGTGCTGCTGGACGCCGTCGCCACCGCCAACCACTGCCGGGCGGTGTGGAACGAGCCCCTCGGCTTCTCCACCGTCGTCGGTTTCGAAACCGACCTGGAAGCGGTCGAACTCCTCTACACCTCACTCCTCGTGCAGGCCACGACGGCGATGACGAAGGCGGAGGCCGCCCAGCGTGCGGGTGGCCGCAAGCGCACCAAGGCGTTTCGGCAGTCCTTCCTCGCGGCCTACGCCCACCGCATCGGCACCCGCCTGGCAGCAGCCGCCGAGACTCAGGTGACGGAGGACCTGCTCCCCGTCCTCGCCTCCCGCGACGTGGCGGTCACCGGCCGGATGGACCGGATGTTCCCGGAGACGACCACGACCCGCCTGCGCGGTGTGCGCGACGCGGCGGGCTGGACGGAAGGCGCGCAGGCGGCGGACCGCGCCCAGGTCGACCGCCGGCCGCCGTTGCGCTGAGCTCCTGCCGGTCGCCGGTCGCCGGTCGCCGGTCGCCGGTCGCCGGTCGCCGGTCGCCGATCGCCGATCGACGGCCGTTGGGCTGAGCGCCTGCCGGTCGCCCGCCGTTGGGCTGAGCGCTCGTCAGTCGCCCGCCGTCCGGAAGGCGCTCACCGTGGCCTCCGGCTCGCCCGCCTCGCCCTTCAGGGCGACCTCGCCGTACGACCACGTGAGGTCGTGCGTGGCGGTGGCGCCGGGCAGGCCGAAGGACGCCTTCCGCACGGGGAGGCTCTGCGTGCCGCCCGCCTCGCCGCGGACGTAGGTGATCGTGAAGGAGGCGGTGGCGTCCTTGGCGAGCGGGAGCGACCGGGCCTCGTCCGGCTGGGCCGCCTGGTCCGCGGGCACGGAGGCCGTGCTGTCGTCGGCCACGAGGTCGACGGCGGGGAAGCCCTTCAGGGTGCACGGGGCGCCGTTGTTGGTGAGGGTGACGCTGACGTTGCCGGTGTCTCCGGCCGCCGGGGCGGCACCGGCCCCGACCTCCACGCCCAAGTCGCCGATCGCACAGGCTGAACCCCCCGGCCGGTCCGCGTTCTTGGCATCGCCGCCACCGGTCTTGGCATCGTCGCAGGCGGTCAGCAGGAGTGTCGCTGCGAGGGCGGCGGCAAGGGCGAGGGGAGGAAGGGTGCGCATGGGGTCCTCTGGTGCGTGATGGCGATGAGCGGTTCGGACGCCTGGATCATCTCGGACGCAGGGACCGTCACGCACCCGGGCAGGCCGCCCGCCGGGTCGGCCTCCAGAACCTCCGCCCCGTAGAACCCCCGCGCTCCTACCCGAGACCCCCCGTCGGCAGCCCGGTCGGCAGCTTCCCGCCCTCGGCCCTGGTGTACGTCTCCGCGCCGAGGCCGCCCTCCCAGGTGACCTTGAGGCTCTTGCCGTTCACGGAGTCGACCGTGCCGGTCGCCCGGTCCTTGCTGCCGTCCTTGCACTTCAGGCGGATCATCCGCGTCCCGGACTCCTCGCCCGCGGTGCCGGTGCACATGCTGCCGCCGGTGGCGAAGATCGCGGCCTGCTTGCCGGTGATCACCAGGGCCACGGCCTTGCCGCCGGTCGTCGCGAGCCAACTGCCGTCGAGCCCGCCGGCGTCCGACCCGTCGGAACCGGACCCGGAGGCCGAACCGGAGTCGCCGCCCGTCCCGGCGGACGCCGCGGCGGACGGGGCCGGGCTGGACGCCGAGTCGTCCCCGGAGCCGCCGTCACCGCTGCACGCGGACAGCACGAGCACGCCCGCCAGGCCCGCGGCAGCCGCCGCGAACCGCACACACCGACGCGTTCCCGGGTGACGCGCTCCCGGTCGACGCGAGAAGATCACCGAAGACACTGCAAGCCCCCAAGCTGTAGTCGGCCGACCGGCCCCGGCGGAGCCCGCCGACTCGTGCCGGAACGACCGCTGCAAGCTATCAGGGCCGGTCAAGAGCCCCCGGGGCGAACCCCCGGGGGCTTCTCGCCGGCCCGCCGGCGCCGGGAAGAGGCCCGGCTCACCAGGACGACTTGCGCACCCCCGGCAGATACCCCGCGTGCGCCTGCCCCCGCAGACTCACCCGGGACAGCCCGAACGCCCGGAAGTAACCGCGCGGACGTCCGTCCACCTGGTCCCGGTTGCGCACCCGCGTGGCGCTGGCGTCGCGCGGCTGCCTGCGCAGTTCCGCCTGCGCGGCGAGCCGTTCGGCGTCCGTCGACGACGGCCGCCGGATGATCTCCTTCAGCTCGGCCCGCCGGGCGGCGTACCGCGCGACGATCTCCTGCCGCCTGTCGTTCTTCGCGATCTTGCTCTTCTTCGCCATCAGACCTTCACTCCCCGGGCGCGGATCCGGGCGACGGCCGCCTCGACTCCGATCGTGTCGACTGTCTTGATCGCCCTGGCGCTCAGCCTCAGGCGTACGTGCCGGCCCTCGCTCGGCAGCCAGTAGCGCTTGGTCTGGATGTTGGGGTCGAACCGGCGTGACGTGCGCCGGTGGGAGTGCGAGATGCGGTTGCCGAAGCCGGGCTGGGTGCCGGTCAGCATGCAGTGCGCGGACATGTGGTGACGTACCTCTCTGACTCAGGAGATGTAAATGGAATTCATTTTCAGTAGCATAGCGGCATGGCACGCAACGAACTCCGGCCGGTCATCAAGCTCCGGTCCACGGCCGGGACCGGCTACACCTACGTGACCCGCAAGAACCGTCGCAACGACCCGGACCGACTGACCCTGCGCAAGTTCGATCCGGTCGTCGGCCGCCACGTCGACTTCCGAGAGGAGCGCTGACCATGCGCAAGGGAATGCACCCGGACTACGGTCCCGTCGTCTTCCGCGACCGTGCCGCGAACTACGCCTTCCTCACCCGCTCGACGATGACGAGCGAGAAGACGGTCGAGTGGGAGGACGGCAACACCTACCCGGTCGTGGACGTCGAGATCTCCGACGTCAGCCACCCCTTCTACACCGGCACCGCCCGCGTCCTGGACACCGCGGGGCGCGTGGAGCGCTTCGAGCGCCGGTACGGGAAGAAGGGCTGACCACCGTGGCTGTCCCTTCTGGGCTCCCCATCGTGATCGTCGGCGGACTGCACGCCGACGCCCGCAAGGCGGCCGTGGCCCGGCTGCTCGCCGACGTGCCCGGCGGCGTCGCGCTCCACCACGACCTGGCGACGGCCGCGGCCGGCACGGTCGTACGGACCGTCCGGGACGCCACCGGCGTCCTGGACGCGGGGGAGGCGCCGCTCGTCAACGACTGTGCCTGCTGCGCCCTGCGCGAGGACCTGGTCCCGGAGCTGGAGCGGCTCGCGGAGGCCGGGCGGACGCCCCTGGCCGTCGTCGAGCTGTGGGACTCCGTCGAGCCCAAGGCCATGGCCGAGGTCGTCACGGCCGGCGGGCTCACGGTCACCGGCGTGATCACCGCCGTCGACCCGGCCCTGGTCCTGCCGTACCTCGGCAACGGCGACGACCTGGCCGACGGCGGTCTCGCCGCCGCCGCCACCGACCAGCGCACGGTCGCCGACACCTTCGCCCGCCAGCTGGAGTACGCCCCCGTCCTCGCGATCGCCGAGTCCCCCGAGGCCGACGACGAGGACCGCGAGCTGCTCGCGCAGCTGCACCCGACGGCCCGCCGGGTCCCGATCGGCCACGGTGACCTGGAGGGCGCCCCCGCGCCCGGCGCCTTCGCGGCGGACACGCCTGACGGCCTGACCGTGCCGCCCCCGCGGCGCCGCCCGCTCTCGCCGCTGGCCGAGGCCGCCCTGGCCGGCTTCGACGTGGAGTCGGCGGCCGCCGCCCAGCACCCGGCCTGCGCCCTGCTTCCCGCCGAGGCCGACGCGCACGGTGTCTCCACCCTGGTCTGGCAGCAGCGCCGCCCCTTCCACCCGGAGCGGCTCTACGCCGCCCTGGAGGACCTGACCTGCGCGGCCGCCCGCAGCCGGGGCCGGTTCTGGCTCGCCGACAAGCCCGACACGCTGTTCCACTGGGACGCGGCGGGCGGGGCCCTGTGCGTGGAGAGCGCGGGGCCGTGGCTCGCCTCCCTGCCGGACGCGGCCTGGGAGATGGTCCCGCCGGTGCGCCGCGCCGCCGCCGCGCTCGACTGGCACCCCGAGCACGGCGACCGCGGCCAGCACCTGGTCTTCACCTCGCCCGGCCTCGACCGGGACGGCCTGGAGCGGCTGCTGGAGTTCTGCCTGCTGACCGACGCCGAGTACGCGGCCGGGCGCGATGCCTGGCAGCGGCTGCCGCACGCCTTCGACACCCTCCTGGAGGTCTGACCCGAGATGCCCCGCAAGATCGACCGCAAGCCCGTCAAGAACCGCCCCAACCCGCTGGACCAGGCCGGGATCGAGTACATCGACTACAAGGACACGGACCTGCTGCGGAAGTTCATCTCCGACCGCGGCAAGATCCGCAGCCGCCGGGTCACCCGGGTGTCGGCCCAGCAGCAGCGGCAGCTGGCCCGGGCGATCAAGAACGCGCGCGAGATGGCGCTGCTGCCGTACTCCAGCCGCTGAGGCGGTACGCCGGCTGCTGCCGCCGGATTCCCGCCGCTGCTGCCGTACGACGGCCGGGGCTGATCGCCTCCGGCCCGGGTGAGGTTCCCCACGCTTGACCGGTGGGGGACCTCATGCTTTGGTCGCGAGGCCGCACGGGACGCACGCCGGGCGGTCCGTCAGGGCCGGGTGGCCGACCGGGTGTCCGGCGATGGTGCGACCCCCGCACCGGCCACGCGGACGACCTCACGGTCATCCGCGTGGCCCATTTCTCCCCGCCCTCCGCATGCCGTGGTCGTCTTCCGTATGGAGGCCGGGCGGTCCCGCCCGAGGCTCCGGACCCCGCGCCCCAGCTCCCGCTTCTCCGGCCTCGCCACTGCCACGGCGCCGTACCCGCCGCCGAGCGGATGCTCCGCCTCCACGACACCTCCGCCGAACCCGCCGACTTCGTCGCAGGCGCCAGGGAACGCCCGGCGGTGGAGGGCCGTCAAACAGGCAAGAGCTTTCGGTAAAGCGGTCGTCAAAGCTGTAACCGGAGGACCACCCCGCGTGCACGTGCATCTGCCCATGCATCTGCACGTGAACAGGGCTATGATCCGGGTCAGTTGACCAACGCATCAATGGCCACACAAGCCAGTGCACCACCGGGGAGCGACCTGTGGACCACGACGTGTACAACGGTATGGCTGCCGCCGGGCTGCACGGTGTGGCCTGGCAGAAGAGCCGGCACAGCAACTCGCAGGGATCGTGCGTGGAGTTCGCCCGGCTGCCGGGCGGCGACGTGGCCGTCCGCAACTCGCGCTTCCCCGACGGTCCCGCGCTGGTCTACACCCGTGCGGAGATCGAGGCCATGCTGCTGGGTGTGAAGGACGGCGAGTTTGACCACTTGGTGGGCGGCTGACACCCCGACAGGCCCCCGCCTAAAAGGGGGCAATCGGTACTCAACGCGCCGTGACGCGCGTAGAACCGCGGCGTCAGGAAGCGCCGCGGTTTCTCATTTCGCGTTCGGCTCCGAACCGGGCCGCGGCAGCCGGAACAGCGCCCAGACCACCTTGCCGCTGAGCGCGCCCGCGAGCGGATGCCAGCCCCAGCTGTCGCTGAAGGAGTCGACGAGGAACAGCCCCCGGCCCGACTCGGCCGAGAAGTCGTCGGTCTCCCGGGCGACGGGACTGTCGTGACTGGGATCGCGCACCGCGCAGACCAGCCGCTCGGTCCACCGCATCAGGTGCAGCCGTACGGGAGGTTCCTGACCGGCGACGCACCGGGTGCTCGCCGGCAGGCCGTGCCGCAGGGCATTGGTGACGAGTTCCGAGGCCACCAGGCAGACGTCGTCGAAACGGTCGCCCATGTCCCACTGGTCGAGCGTTCCGCGGGTGAACTTCCGTGCCTCGCGCACCGCTTCGTAGCGGGCGGGCAGAGCGCAGGAGGCGGCGTCGGACACGGCCGCGGGATCCAGCGGCGGAAGGCCCTGCCGTAACGGCTCGAGCATGGTCGATCCATTCGTCCCCATGCGAGGCACTCCCGGGAATTCGCGGTCGGTGCGATGCGGCGGTGGTGCGAGACCATGGTTTCGGATGCGTAGAGCAGATGCAAGGGCAGATGCACGTGCAGGTGACCGGAATGAGTCGTCCCGTACCGCTTGTTGGTCAATTTTTCCGTCATCTTCGCGGCCCTGTCTGCCCGGTGTCTGCCCGTTCGCTTGTCCCTTCCTTGCTTCCACGCGCGTGCGTCCCCCGTCTCGATTCCGTTTCCGTAACCGGACGAGTACTGCTCGGAGTGTTTTAGTGGCAGACTTCGGCCCCTGAAGACGTTGGGGAGGCTGGCGAACGTGAGCGCGGGAGAGCCGGGATCGGTGGTGCGGCGCATGCTGCTCGGATCACAACTCAGGCGACTGCGTGAGGCGCGGGGCATCACGCGCGAGGCGGCGGGCTACTCGATCCGCGCCTCCGAGTCGAAGATCAGCCGGATGGAGTTGGGCCGGGTGAGCTTCAAGACCAGAGACGTCGAGGACCTGCTGACGCTGTACGGCATCACGGACGAACAGGAGCGCGCGTCCCTGCTCTCCCTGGCCAAGGAGGCCAACGTCGCGGGCTGGTGGCACAGTTACTCGGACGTGCTGCCCAGCTGGTTCCCCACCTACGTCGGCCTGGAGGGCGCCGCCTCGCTGATCCGGGCGTACGAGGTGCAGTTCGTGCACGGTCTGCTCCAGACCGAGGCGTACGCCCACGCGGTGGTCCGGAGGGGCATGCAGGGGGCGAGCGAGGCCGATGTCGAACGCCGTGTGGCGCTGCGCCTGGAGCGGCAGAAGTACCTCGTCGACGAGCGCGCTCCCGACTTCCACATCGTCCTGGACGAGGCCGCCCTGCGCCGCCCGTACGGCGACCGCGAGGTGATGCGCGGCCAGCTCCAGCACCTCATCGAGATCTCCGAGCGGCCCAACGTGCGGCTCCAGGTCATGCCGTTCAGCCTCGGCGGCCACTCCGGCGAAAGCGGTGCGTTCACGATCCTCAGCTTCCCGGAGTCCGACCTGTCGGACGTCGTCTACCTGGAGCAGCTCACCAGCGCCCTGTACCTGGACAAGCCCGAGGACGTCGGCCAGTACGAGAAGGCGCTCAAGGAGCTCCAGAGCGACAGCCCGGGCCCTTCGGAGAGCCGGGATCTTCTCCGGGGGCTCCTCCAACTCTCCTGAAACACAACTACGATGACGTGTGATCAGATCGTGAAGGCGCGATCGAGGGTCTTAGGGATCGAGGGATCACATGTCGTCGTCCTACTTCACCGACCTTGCACAGCAGTACATCGACGGTGAGTGGCGCCCGGGTACCGGTTCCTGGGACATCATCGACTTCAACCCGTACGACGACGAGAAGCTGGCGTCGATCACGATAGCCACGGTCGACGAGGTCGACCAGGCGTACCGGGCAGCCGCCCGTGCCCAGAAGCAGTGGGCCGCGACCAACCCCTACGCCCGCCGTGCCGTCTTCGAGAAGGCCCTGAGGCTCATCGAGGAGCGCGAGGCCGAGATATCCGAGGCGATCATCGCCGAGCTCGGCGGGACGCGTCTGAAGGCCGCCTTCGAACTGCACCTGGCCAAGGAGTTCCTGCGCGAGGCGGTCCAGCTGGCGCTGCGCCCGGAGGGCCGGATCCTTCCCTCGCCGGTGGACGGCAAGGAGAACCGCGTCTACCGCGTGCCGGTCGGTGTCGTGGGCGTGATCAGCCCCTTCAACTTCCCGTTCCTGCTCTCGATCAAGTCCGTCGCCCCGGCGCTCGCGCTCGGCAACGCCGTGGTGCTCAAGCCGCACCAGAACACGCCGGTCGTCGGCGGCTCCCTGGTCGCGAAGATCTTCGAGGACGCGGGGCTGCCCGGCGGTCTGCTGAACGTCGTCATCACCGACATCGCGGAGATCGGCGACGCCTTCCTCGAGCACCCGGTGCCCAAGGTCATCTCCTTCACCGGCTCCGACCAGGTCGGCCGGCACGTCGCGACCGTCTGCGCCCGGCAGTTCAAGCGTTCGGTGCTCGAACTGGGCGGCAACAGCGCGCTGGTGGTCCTCGACGACGCCGACATCGACTACGCGGTCGACGCGGCCGTCTTCAGCCGGTACGTCCATCAGGGCCAGGTCTGCATGGCCGCCAACCGCGTCCTGGTCGACCGGTCCGTCGCCGACGAGTTCACCGCGAAGTTCGTCGCCAAGGTGAAGACCCTCAAGGCGGGCGACCCACGCGACCCGGAGACCGTCATCGGCCCGGTCATCAACTCCTCGCAGGCGGACGCCGTCTCCGGCGCGGTCGAGCAGGCCCTCGCCGAGGGCGCCACGGCCCTGGTGCGCGGCGGGCGCACCGACAACCTCGTCGAGCCGTCCGTCCTGACCGGCCTCCCCGCCGACTCGGCCCTGCTGCGGCAGGAGGTCTTCGGCCCGGTCGCCTTCCTCGTCCCGTTCGACGGCGAGGAGGAGGCCGTACGCCTCGTCAACGACACCCCGTACGGCCTGAGCGGCGCCGTCCACACCGGTGACATCGAGCGCGGCGTGAACTTCGCCAAGCAGATCGACACCGGCATGTTCCACGTGAACGACGGCACCGTCCACGACGAGCCGATCGTCCCCTTCGGCGGCGAGAAGCACTCCGGCCTCGGCCGGCTCAACGGCGAGACCATGCTGGACTCGTTCACCACGACCAAGTGGATCTCGGTGCAGCACGGCCGGAGCGGGTTCCCGTTCTGATCCCTTCGGCACGCCGGGCCCTTGCGGACAGAATCTGACCGCAAGGGCCCGTAGCTTCGTCGGTGTCGGGGGAGAGGCCCCCGGATCCGGCGAAAGGCGGCGGTCATGGTCACTCACGTTCCCGCGGAGGCGCACGGCGACGAGCGCGGAGCGCTGCTCTCCTTCATCGAGGAGCAGCGCGGCGGCATCCGGCGGGCGGTGCTGGGGCTGACCGACGAGCAGGCCGTGAGCACGCCCAGCGCCAGTGAGCTGTCCCTCGCCGGGCTGGTCAAGCACGTCGCCGAGGTCGAGCAGATGTGGGTCTCCCTGGCCAAGGGCGAGCCGCCGGCCGTCGAGCGGGACCAGAGCAACTGGCACGAGTGCTTCCGGCTGGTCGAGGGCGAGACCGTCGAGTCGCAGCTGGCGTACTGGGAGAAGGTCGCCGCCGAGACGGAGGACTTCGTCCGCTCGGTGCCGAGCCTCGACGACACGTTCGCGCTGCCGCCCCAGCCCTGGTTCCCGCCGGACGGCCGGGTCTCCATGCGCTGGCTGTGCCTGCACCTGATCCGCGAGACGGCGCGGCACGCCGGCCACGCCGACATCATCCGTGAGTCGCTGGACGGCAGGACGGCCTTCGAGCTGGTGGCCGCGGAACAGCAGGCGGTGGCCGGGTCCTAATCTGGACCGCATGTCAGCGATCCGTCTCCTCGTGCTCGGCGCGGTCCGCATGCACGGGCGGGCCCACGGCTACCAGGTGCGCAACGACCTGGAGTACTGGGGCGCGCACGAGTGGTCCAACGCCAAGCCCGGCTCGATCTACCACGCCCTGAAGCAGATGGCGAAGCAGGGACTGCTGCACGCGCACGAGATCGCCCCGTCCACGGCCGGCGGCCCGCCGCGCACGGAGTACGAGATCACCGGGCCGGGGGCCGAAGAGTACTTCCGGCTGCTGCGCGAGGCGCTGGTCACGTACGACCAGCGGGGGGACGTGAAGACGGCCGCCGTCGGCTTCGTCGTCGACCTGCCGCGGGCGGAGGCGATCGCGCTGCTGAAGGAGCGCACCCTGCGGATCGAGCAGTGGCGGGCCTCCGTCCTGGAGCACTACGTCCCCGAGGAGGGGCCCGAACAACTGGGCCACATCGGCGAGATCATGAACATGTGGGTCCACACGGCCGACTCCGAGGCCGAGTGGACCCGCGGTCTCATCGAGCGCATCGAGGGCGGCGCGTACACCTTCGCCGACGAGGGCGACCCGTTCGTCGGCGTGCTGGCCAAGGGCGAGGAGAACCCGTACGCGACGGGGGAGCGGCATCCCGGGGACGACCACTAATCAAATTTGACGAATGGGCGAGGCGGGGTTACCTTCGCTCCTGTAGTCAAGTTTGACTAGCGAGGAGGCTCAGTGGCCGACGCGGCGATCACCGTCGAAGGCGCGGAGAAGAGATACGGCGGCAAGAAGGCGCTGGACGGGCTCGGCCTGAGGGTCGCGCGCGGCACGGTGCACGGGGTGCTCGGCCCGAACGGCGCGGGCAAGACCACCCTGGTGAGGGTCCTGTCCACGCTGCTGCGACCCGACGCGGGCCGGATCGAGGTGGCCGGCCACGACGTGGTGCGCGAGGCGTACGCCGTACGGCTGCGCATCGGCCTGCTCGGCCAGCACGCCGCGCTCGACGAGGAGCTCGGCGGACGGCAGAACCTGGAGTTGTTCGGCCGGCTGCACCACCTGGGCGCGAGGCGGGCACGCGCGCGTGCCGACGAGCTCCTGGAGCGCTTCGACCTGGCCGACACCGGCCGCAAGGCGGTCCGGCAGTACAGCGGCGGCATGCGGCGCCGCCTGGACCTCGCGGCCTCCCTGATCACCGAACCGGAGGTGCTGTTCCTGGACGAGCCGACCACCGGCCTCGACCCGCGCGGCCGCGCCGAGGTCTGGGACTCCGTCCGCTCCCTGGTCGGCGGCGGTACGACGGTCCTGCTCACCACGCAGTACCTGGAGGAGGCCGACCAGCTCGCCGACCGCATCTCGGTCGTCGACGCCGGCCGGGTCATCGCCGAGGGCACGGCGGACGAGCTGAAGGCGGAGACCGGCGGCGACCGCATCGACGTGGTCCTGCGAGACGCGGCCCAACTGGGCGCGGCCGTCGCCCTGCTGCCCCTCACGGGGGTCACGGTCGACACCGACCGGCGCCTCCTGAGCGCCCCGGTGACCGACCGCATGGAGGCGCTCTCCGGGGTCGTACGGGCCCTTCAGGAGGCCGGCATCGAGGCGGAGGACGTCGCCCTGCGCCGCCCGACGCTGGACGAGGTGTTCCTGCACCTCACCGGAGACGAACGCCGAGTGAAGGAGGCCGCGTGACCGCCCACGCCCTGACCGACTCCTGGACCATGACCCGCCGGGAACTCGCCCGCTGGGCGCGGCAGCCGGTCCAGCTGATCGTCAACCTCGTCTTCCCGGTGATGCTGCTGCTCATGTTCGGCTACCTGATCGGCGGCGGCCGGGGAGTGAGCGGTGAGTACCGCGACTACCTGATCCCCGGCATGCTCGCGCTCACCATGGCCTTCGGCCTGGAAGGCACGATGATCGCCGTCACCCGGGACCTCGACAAGGGTGTCATCGACCGCTTCCGCTCGATGCCCATGGCCAACGGAGCGGTACTGGTGGGCCGTTCGGCCGCCGACATGCTCCAGTCGGCGATGGCCCTGGTGGTGCTCATCGGCGTGGGCGCCGCGCTCGGCTGGCGGGTCCACGGCGGTCCGGTGGCCTTCCTGGGCGCCGTGGGTCTGCTGCTCCTGTTCCGGTTCGCCATGCTGTGGGTCGGCATCCACCTGGCGCTGGTGGCCGGGAAGCCGGAGATGGTCCAGGCCGTGCAGATCCTGGTCTGGCCGATCGGCTTCCTGTCCAACGCCCTGGCCCTCCCCGACACCATGCCCGGCTGGCTGGGCACGGTCGTCGAGTGGAACCCGATGTCCCACACGGCCACGGCCGTACGGGACCTGTTCGGCACCCCCGGCGCGGAATCCGGGCACGTGTGGGCGGCGATCGTCTGGCCCCTGGCCCTGCTGGCGGTGTTCTTCCCGCTGGCGGTACGGAGGTTCGGGCGGCTGAGCCGCTAGTGATGGAACCCGGTGGCCGCGCCCTTGTCCTGGGTGAAGGGGCGCGGCTGCCGGCGCAGCTCCGGCAGCAGGCGTTCCAGGTCCTGCGTGAGGAGTTCGGCGAGGTCGGCCGAGAAGCCGTTGCGGCACACCACCCGCAGCACGGACAGGTCCTCCCGGTGCGGCGGGAAGGTGTACGCGGGCACCAGCCAGCCGCTCTCGCGCAGCCGTCGCGAGACGTCGAAGACGTCGTACGACGTCACGTCCGGCGCGGTCGTGAAGGCGAACACCGGCAACTGGTCGCCCCGGGTCAGCAGCCGGAAGTCGCCCAGCGCCTCGATCCGCGCGGCCATGCCCGTGGCCACGTCCCGCGCGGCCTGCTGCACGGCCCGGTAGCCGTCCCGGCCCAGCCGCAGGAACGTGTAGTACTGCGCCACGACCTGGGCGCCGGGCCGGGAGAAGTTCAGCGCGAACGTCGGCATGTCGCCGCCCAGGTAGTTCACCCGGAACACCAGCTCCTCCGGCAGCGCGTCCGCGTCCCGCCACAGCGCCCAGCCGACACCCGGGTACACAAGGCCGTACTTGTGCCCCGAGGTGTTGATCGACGCCACCCTCGGCAGCCGGAAGTCCCACACCAGGTCCTCGTCGAGGAACGGCGCGACCATGGCACCGGACGCCCCGTCGACATGCACGGCGATGTCGAGCCCGGTCCGCTCCTGCACCGCGTCCAGTGCCGCGCACAGCTCGGCGATCGGCTCGTAGGACCCGTCGAAGGTCGAGCCCAGGATCCCGACGACCCCGATGGTGTTCTCGTCGCACAGCCCGGCCGCGGCCTGCGGGTCCAGATGGAACCGCTCGCCCTCCATGGGTACCAGCCGGGCCTCCACCTCCCAGAAGTTGCAGAACTTCTCCCAGCAGACCTGCACGTTCACGCCCATCACCAGATTGGGCCGGGCCCCCGGGTACCGGTCGGCGTTGCGCCGCGCCCACCGCCGCTTCAGCGCCATCCCGGCGAGCATGCACGCCTCGCTCGACCCGGTCGTCGAACAGCCCACGGCCGCCGCCGGATCGGGCGCGTGCCACAGGTCGGCGAGCATCGCCACGCACCGCCGCTCCAGTTCGGCCGTGCGCGGGTACTCGTCCTTGTCGATCATGTTCTTGTCCCGGCACTCCGCCATCAGCACCCCGGCCTCCGGCTCCATCCAGGTGGTGACGAAGGTGGCGAGGTTCAGCCGCGCGTTGCCGTCGAGCATCAGCTCGTCGCGGACCAGCTGGTGGGCGGTCACCGGTGCCATCGGCTGGTCCGGGAGCCGGTGCGTGGGCGGGGCCTCGGCCATGTCGCCGACCGGGTTGGCGGGGCCGTAGAAGGGATTGACGGACAGGCGGCGTTCGCCGGGCTGACGGGGGCCTTCGTTCAGTGGCATGAGGGACTCCAGACGGGTTGGCGGAGGGGTGTGGCGTCATCGGACGGGCGTCCCGTCCGGCCGTAGTTGCATCTGCGGCCGCCCCGTCACCAGCAGCCAGGCCGGCAGCGAGGCGACGCAGAGCAGGGCGAGGATCCCCGGCGAGGCGACCAGCACCGCAGCGACGAACAGGCTGATCCAGCCCTGCCGGGTGATGGCCAGCAGCATCCCGAGCACCCCGGCGGACACACCCACCGACGGGTGCACCCCGGACACCAGGGCGTGCGCGCACAGCCCGAGGGCGGTGCCGGCGAACACGGCCGGGAAGATGCGCCCGCCGCGGAACCCGCAGGACGCGGCGACGAGCAGCGCGGCCAGCTTCACCACCGTCATGACGGCGAACTGCCCGGCCGACCAGCCGTCCGGGGAGCGTGCCAGCTCGGCGATCTCGTCGAGCCCCTTGAACAGCGTCAGATGGCCGCCCAGGGCCGCGAGACAGCCCAGCACGGCCCCGCCCGCCGGGAGCATCAGCATCGGGTGCCGCAGCCGGCGGAAGACCCCGTGGACGTACGGGAAGGCGCGCACGGCGCACATGCCGAGCAGCGCGCCCGCCGCGGCGACCACGACAGCCGCCAGCAGGTCCGCCCAGCCCGGCCGGCCGATGGACGGCAGGTCCAGGTCGAAGCTCGGGTGGTCGATGAGCGTGGCGGTCAGGGCACCGGCCGCGGCGGCGGTCAGCGGCGCGAACAGGTTGTCCCACAGCAGGCCGCGCGTCTCCTGCCGGGCCAGCACCTCGGAGATCACCAGGGCTGCGGCCACGGGGGTGCCGAACAGGGCGCCGAGCGTCGCCGCCTCCGCCAGTGCCGGCCAGATCCGGCCCGGCGCCCGGGGGAGGGCCCGGCCGCCCAGCCAGACCGCCAGGCCGACGTTCACGGTGATGATCGGGTTCTCGGGGCCCAGGCTCGGCCCGCCGGCCAGCATCAGCGCGGTCGCCAGCAGCAGGCCCGGCAGCACGACGGGCGGCAGGACCGGGGCGTCCAGACCGACGGTGGCCGGATCGGGGCCCGCGTGACCCGGCACCTTCCACACCACCAGCCCGACCGCGACGCCGGTCGCGACGAGCATCACGAACATCCACGCCACCGAGTACCGGCCGATCCCCAGCGCGTCCGGCACGGTACGCCACAGCACGCCCTGGAGCTCCTCGGCGGCGACTTCCACCCCCACCAGAAGCAGGCTGGACACCACCCCCACGGCCAGGGCGGGCAGGATCGACGGCAGCAGGGCGCGGGCGGGAGTCGCGGGGGTGACGGAGGGCGCCTGCCGCGCGGAGTCCTGGACCACGGGCACACGATAAACGGATCAAACAGAACAAACCGGAAACACGCTTGCACCTCACGTGGCGTGAGGACCCACTGTGAAGCACGGAAGAAGAAGGGAGCGGACGTGAGCTACTCCGTGGGACAGGTCGCGGGCTTCGCCGGCGTCACGGTGCGCACGCTGCACCACTACGACGACATCGGGCTGCTCGTCCCCGGCGAACGCAGCCACGCGGGTCACCGGCGCTACGGCGACACCGACCTCGACCGGCTGCAGCAGATCCTGTTCTATCGGGAGCTCGGTTTCCCGCTCGACGAGGTCGCCGTCCTGCTCGACGACCCGGACGCGGA
This sequence comes from Streptomyces sp. NPDC052064, assembly GCF_055585925.1. Classification (NCBI taxonomy): domain Bacteria; kingdom Bacillati; phylum Actinomycetota; class Actinomycetes; order Kitasatosporales; family Streptomycetaceae; genus Streptomyces; species Streptomyces sp. NPDC052064. The sequence continues at coordinate 82,506 of NZ_JBVJJE010000002.1, read as the reverse complement.
CCCGCGCGCACACCTGCGCCGGCAGCACGAACTGCTGACCGCCCGGATCGAGAAGCTGCGGAAGATGGCGGCGGCCGTGGAGCACGCCATGGAGGCACGCAAAATGGGCATCAACCTCACTCCCGAGGAGAAGTTCGAGGTCTTCGGGGACAAGGACCCGGAGCAGTACGCCGACGAGGCGGAAGCGCGCTGGGGCGGCACGGCGCAGTACGCCGAGTCGCAGCGCCGCGTCGCCCGCTACACCAAGGAGGACTGGCAGCGGATCCAGGCCGAGATGGCCGACTGGGGCGCGCGTTACGACGCCCTGATGACCGCAGGCGAACCGCCCGCCGGCGAGGCCGCCATGGCCCTCGCGGAGGAGCACCGGCAGCACATCTGCACGTGGTACTACGAGTGCTCCCACGAACTGCACCGCTCCCTCGGCGAGATGTACGTCTCCGACGAGCGCTTCAAGGCGTTCTACGACTCGATGCGCCCGGGTCTCGCCGAGCACCTGCGCGACGCGATCCGGGCGAACACGGACCGCCACCTGGCGTGACGCACGCCCGGTCGGCGTTCAGGGGGCTGTCAGGAGCCACCGGCAAACGCGACAAGTAATTAAGGAGAGCGCTTAACTTTCGCCGGTCCGCCGCATTACCCCTGTAATGCGATGGCCCCCTGCTTGCCGGTCAATTAACTCATAACTTTAGACCGCATGGCGTGTTACCTTCGAGCGCCTTGACGACGGAACTCGTGTGGCAGCGCCGACTTTCCGGCGCGTGCACATTCGCCATGGCCGTCGGCAAAGCGGGGGGAGCGCTCGTGGCGAGTCACATGAAGAACGCGAGCCCGGGAGTCGGGGCCGCGAACGGCGCGGGGTCGGTGGCGAGTGTCGCCAAACAGCACACCGGGCTGCTGCTCACAGGCGTGCTGCTCGGCCTGCTGGGGGTGGGCGCCGCGCTCGCCCAGCCCTGGGCCATCGGCAAACTGATCGAGGCGGCTGGCAGGGACGCCCCGCTGACCGGCCCGATCGCACAGCTCGTCGGCCTCTTCTGCGCGGGTGCCCTCTTCTCCTCGCTCCAGGCCTACGCCATCGGGCGGGCCGGGGAGAATATCGTTTTCGACGTCCGTCAGATCCTGGTCGGGCGGCTTCTGCGCGCCGATCTCACCGCGTTCGGGAAAGAATCCCAGGGCGATATCTTCACCCGCACGGTCACCGATACCTCACTGGTGAAGATCGCCCTCTCGCAGAGCCTCGCCCAGCTGATCATCAGCGGCGCCACGGTCATAGGCGGCGTCGTGCTGATGTTCCTCATCGATGTGTGGCTGATGGCCATCACCATGAGCTGCCTGGCAGCCGCCAGCATCGTCTCCATCGCGCTCGCCCGGAAGCTGCGCAAGGTCGCTCTGCAGAACCGGGACGACACGGGCGCGTTCGCCGGCGACATCCAGCGGGTGCTCTCCGCGCTGCCCACGGTGAAGGCGTCCCGCGCCGAGTCCCGTGAGGCCGCCCGCATCGGCGGGCTGGCCGAGAGGACGCGGCGTTCGGGCATCCGGGTCAACGCCTACAACGCACTGCTGATGCCGTCCATGAACGTCGGCACGCAGGGCGCCCTGGCCGTCGTCGTGGGCGTCGGGATGGCCCGGGTGGCCCGCGACGAGATGGACATGGCCAGTTTGACCACGTTCATCATGTATCTGTTCCAACTGGTGTCGCCCCTGGTCATGTTCTTCATGGGGGTGGGTCAGTTCGTCCAGGGCCGGGCCGCCATCCACCGGGTGGACGAACTCGCCCGCCTGGACCAGGAGGGCCACGACCCGGCGGGCGTGGCGGGCCCCGCGCCCCTCAGGCAGCTCGCCCGGCACCGGCCGGCGGTCGAATTCCACGACGTACGCTTCGCCTACCGGCGAGGCAAGCGGGCGGAGAAGACGCAGGTACTCAACGGTGTCTCGTTCAGCGTGCCGGCGCGTGGGCTGACGGCGGTGGTCGGGCCCTCAGGCGCGGGCAAGACCACCATGTTCCAGCTGATCGAACGCTTCTACTCGGTGGACGGCGGCCGCGTGCGGCTCAGCGGGCACGACATCGAGGAGCTGCCCCTCGACACGCTCCGCGGGCTGGTGGGCTATGTCCAGCAGGACAGCGCGGCCATGCGCGGCACCATCCGGGAGAACCTGACCTACGCCAATCCCCATGCCGGCGACGGCGCCATCCGGGAGGCGGTGGAGATGGCCGGCCTCACCTCGGTGATCGCCCGTCTCCCGCACGGACTCGAAACCGAACTCGGCGACCAGGGCAGCGGATTGTCCGGCGGTCAGCGCCAGCGCCTGTGCATCGCCCGCACGCTGTTGCAGCAGCCCGCGGTCATGCTGCTGGACGAAGCCACCTCCAACCTGGACTCCGACTCGGAGCGGGATTTTCGCGACGTGGTGCGCCGGGTCTCCCGGCGGTGCGCGGTCATCGCCATCGCCCACCGGATCTCCACGGTGATCGACGCCGACAAGATCGTGGTGATGGAAGGGGGCAGAGTCCGGGCCACCGGCGTGCACCACGACCTGATGGAGCGCGACGAACTCTACCGGCGCCTCGCCTCCTCGCAACTGCACGCCGAGCCCGGCTTCGCCGCCCACGCGACCGTCCCGGCGCCCGTCCCGGAACGGGTGGAACCGTGGACGCCTCCGCCCTCCTTCGCGGTCGGCTGGCCGCCGCATGTCGGACTCGCCGAGCAGACGTTGCAGCTCCGGCCCGTCAAGAGTGAGGAGCAGAGGTGAGCACCACCGATGTCGCCATCGTGGGCACCGGACCCAACGGTCTCGCGGCCGGTGTGGTCCTGGCCCGTGCCGGTCTGCGCGTGGAGCTCCACGAGGCGGCCGAGACCATCGGGGGAGGGCTGCGCACCGCTTCGCTCTTCGACTCCGGCGTCGTGCACGACATCTGCTCCGCCGTCCACCCCATGGCCGCCGCCTCTCCGTTCTTCCGCGCGTTCGACCTGGCGGCCCGCGGGGTCGAGCTCCTGCAGCCCGAGATCAGTTACGCCCATCCGCTGGACGGGGGCCGTGCCGCCCTGGCCTACCGCTCACTGGCCAAGACCTGCGAGCACCTGGGCGTCGACGGCCCCGGCTGGCGTCGGCTGATGGGCCCGCTGCTCGAGCGCAGCGAAGCGGTCGTCGACCTCGTCCTCTCCGGGCAGCGCGCTCTGCCGCGGGACCCCGCCGCTGCCCTGCTGCTGGCGAGCCGGGTAGCGGTCCACGGCAGCCGGCTCGGCGCGGCGCGCTTCCGGGGCGAGGAGGCGCCCGCCCTGCTCACCGGCGTCGCCGCGCACGCGGTCGGCAAACTGCCGAGCGTGGCGTCCGCGGCGGTGGCCATGCTGCTGGGCCACCTGGCGCACGGGACGGGGTGGCCGCTGCCGCGCGGTGGCAGCGGCCGTATCGCACAGGCGCTGGCCGAGGACATCACGGCGCACGGCGGCGTCTTCCACACCGGACACCACGTGACGGACCTGTCCGAACTGCACGGCGCACGCGCGGTGTTGCTCGACACCAGCCCCAAGGGCCTGCTGGCCCTCGCGGGCGGCCGGCTGCCCCGCGCCTACGCCCACGCTCTGGAGCGGTTCCGCTACGGTCCGGGCGCCGCCAAGGTCGACTTCCTGGTCTCCGAGCCGATCCCCTGGAGCGACCCGGCGGTGGGCCGCGCCGGAACGGTGCATCTGGGCGGCACGCACGCCGAGATGGTGCGGCAGGAGACGGCGAACGCCCACGGCGTGCGGACCGGGGAGCCGTTCGTCCTCGTGGTGGACCCGGCGGTGGCCGATCCAGGGCGGGCCCTGCCCGGAAAGCGCCCCGTGTGGGCGTACGCGCATGTGCCGAACGGTGATCCGACCGACCCCTACGACCTGGTCCGGGCACGGATCGAGCGCTATGCCCCCGGGTTCGGGGACACCGTCGTCGCCCACCGTTCCGTCGCCGCCGCCGCGTACGAGGCCTACAACCCCAACTACGTCGGCGGGGACATCGGTTCCGGGGCGATGACGCTCTATCAGAGCGTCGCGCGGCCCGTACCGCGCTTCGACCCCTATCGCACGCCGCTGCCCGGAGTCTTCCTGTGCTCCTCGGCCACCCCGCCGGGTCCCAGCGTGCACGGAATGTCTGGATACCTGGCCGCGCTCTCCGCACTCCGGCATTGTTTCGGGATATGTGAGGTACCCAACTTGGCGTCCGATCCGGCACCACTCGAATTCGGGCGTCCCGGCTGGTAGGGGGCGCGCTCGTTCGCGGACTCGTCAACTCCCGCTATCTCCACATGGTGTGGTAAATCGACGTCCGAAATCCATGGAACAGGCCATGGCGCGTTTGGTACGGTGGAGTCAACGAAGCTCCCCACAAGCTCCGTTGAGGCGTTACCGTGCTGCTGTCTGACTAACCACGCGGGTGGTTGCGGAGCTTTCCGTGACCGCTGTAGCCGGCATCCCACCTCTCGCCCGGCTCCAACTCCTCGGCTTCATGACGCTCCCATCGGTATGGCAGTGGGGACATCATGAACGGGGAATATCTGTGGTGACCGGAGTTGAAGACATAGGCTACGGCAGACAGTTCGAAGGTTGGTACGACCGGCTGATCCCGGACGACAGGATTACCGCCGAGGCCGTAAAGGGGCTCCAGGCCCGCCACCCTGCTCCCGAGGCGGGGACTCTTGAATTCGGCGTCGGCACCGGGCGGATCGCCCTCCCGCTGTCCCGGAGCGTCGGCCATGTGACCGGCGTGGACTCCTCTCCGGAGATGCTGGACGCGCTGCGCGTCAAGCTGAAGGACGGCGGGGACGTCACCCCGGTGCACGGGGACATACGCACCTACACCTCGGAATCCCGCTACGGAATGGTGTATTCCGTATGCGCGACCCTGTCGTGCCTGACCACTCCAGAGGACCAGCAGCGGGCCGTTCAGCGTGCTGCCGACCTCCTGGTCCCCGGTGGCCGGCTGGTCATCGAGACGCACAACAAGCCGGCGATCCTGGAACTTCACGAGGGCCGGACCCGCACCACTTACTTCGTCCCCTACCCGGAGCCGGGGACAGGTGTGCAGACCCATTCCACCCTGCTCGACGGCGGCCTGTGGCACTGCTCGCACATCCTGTACCAGGCCGACGGCACCACCAGGGTGGGCAGCGAACTGACCCGGCTGACCACCCCGGAAGACGTCGACGGCTACGCCCGCGCGGCCGGGCTGGAGCCCGAGGCCCATATGTCGCGATGGGACGGCACCCCTTACACCCAGGGGGCGCCCATGTTCATGTGCTCCTACGTCAAACCCTGAGCGCAGTACACACAGCACGCGTTTGGCAATAAGGGGGTTGCACGTGGGGCGTCCGCCAGTACTTCCGGTAGACAAGAAACTCGGCCTGGTGGTCAGAGTGATGAGCGGCGAACTGACAGCGGCCGAAGCCGCCCGGGAAGCAGGAGTGTCCGAGCAGTCGGTATCAAACTGGCGTCGGCAGTTTATTGAGGGCGGCCGTAACGGCCTGGCCGGCGAGGGCGGAAGACACACCGAGGAAGCGTCCCGGATGGCCGAGCTGGCAAAAGAAAACGCCATGCTGAAGACGACGATCGGCGAACTCTACATGGAACTGCGGAAGTACGGACGGAGCACGGCCGTACGCCCGCCGCAGCGTCGTGAAGGAACCCGCCCGGGACGGCTCGTCAATTAACTCATTAATTGAGTCCGGAATCACATGTTAGCCTTCCGGGCAGACAGTCACTTCACATCACGGGGGAGGGAATGTGGCGTCTTTGGAGCGCCAGTTTGCTGTCGGCATTTCTGGATTGGCCGGCGCAAGCCTTCTGACCGGTGCAGTAACTCGATTCACCGGTAAACGCGAGCGTGCGCGTCGCTATATGCTGCACGAGCGGCCGGACGGGAGTCTCGTCGAGGTCGACGTCCATATCCCTCCGCAGGCACAGCGCGCCGTTCTGCTCGACAACGGTATGGGTGCGCCTCAGGAATACTGGGACTGGGTCTGCGGCGCACTTCCCCCGGACATGGGGTATGTGCGGTTCAACCGCCCCGGCTACGGGCTCAGCACGCCGGACACCCGATACGGCGTGGAGTCGCACTTCGAGCTGTTGCAGGAGCTGCGCGACACCTACATCGCCGGCCTTCCGGTCGTCCTGGCGGGCCACTCCCTGGGCGGGTACTTCGTCGCGGCCTATGCGGCGCGGCATCCGGACGCGGCGAAGGGCGTGACCCACGTGGTCATGATCGACGCCACCGAAGTGATCAGCCTGCGTCACGCCCGCCGAACCGACGTCGACCGCTGGTCCCACCAGCGGATGGTGATGGAGCAGGTGTTCGCCGCCACAGGTCTCTCGGTCTTCCGCCCCGCCATGAACGTGAACCAGCAGTACCGCCCGGACATCAACCGGAGCTACAGGGCGTTCCTGGCCACCCCCCGTACATGGGCCACGGCCCATCGGGAGTACCGGGACGCGATGACCTATCCGGAACTTACCGAGCTGGACTGCCCGTTGACCGTCATCACGGCCGAGAACAACATCGGCGACAACACCCTGCACGCCGGGATCCAGGCCAGGCTGGCCGTCATCTCCAAGCGGGCCCGGCACCACTTCGTCGTCGGCTCCGATCACGAGTCCCTGCTCTCCGCGCGGAAGCACGCCGAAGAGGTCTCGGAGCTGATCGCCGGCGAACCGCCTTCCGAACCGCTCGGGCCGTCGTGGCGGCCGTCCGTCACGGTGCCCCGGGCCGCTGAGAACCCCGCGGAGCGGGAGGAGGAGCTGGCGTGATCATGAAGGTGGACACCGAACGCGTCAAGGTCGCCGCCGTCACGACCTCGCTCGCCGTATGGCTGGTCGCGACGGCCGTGGCACAGATCCCCGAGCAGCGCTTCGACGGTCTCCTGCGCCGTGGGAAGTTGCGCATCCCAACCCCGAACTGGCGCTTCTTCGGGCCGAACCCGGGTGTCAAGGACAACCATCTTCTCTACCGCGACATCACGGACGGCAAGCCCGGTGAGTGGATGGAGGTTCCGATCGTCCAGGACAGGCCGTGGTACGCACTGGCCTGGAACGCCCGCAACCGGAGCCCGAAGGCCCTGTTCGACGCGACGCAGCACGCCCTCACCTATGCGGTCGCCTTCGGATCGGAGGTACTTCCCGTGACGACGGCGACCGGGTACCGGCTGCTGGCCCGCTACATCCAGCTCCACCTGCCCCATGCCGAAGGCGCCTCACGCAGCCAGTTCATGCTGCTGCATTCGTACCCCACCAGCCCGGAAGACCGGCAGATCGAACCCGTCTTCGTCTCCATGGAATTCCCTCTGGAGGGAGACGTCACTCCTGCCGGCGCACCTTCTCGTCTGGCCGCATAGCGAGTCGATCAACCCTCTCGACTGGAAGCTGCGAACTCACTCGGCACCCTCGTGCCGCGTGAGTCCGCGCCCTCCCGCCGAACGGCTGGAGAACTCGCTCTGAGCTTTTCCGAGAGAAAGAGAACATCAATGTCTGTTGTGGCTGACTTCGCCAACACCGAGCTGGCCGACGTGACCCCGGGCCGTATCGGCAACGAGGCGACCCCGACCATGCTCACCCCGACGGCCACCCTCGCCACCCCCGAGGGTGTCGCGGTGACCGCCGCGACCGCGTACGCGTTCAACGAGGTCACGAACGACCTCGCGGGCTGAACAATCGGCCGGCAGGCGACGCTGACCGGCATCGCCGGCTCCGTCTGATGAAAGACGCGGCGGCACGGTACGCCCGATACGCATACCGTGCCGCCGCTTTCCGTATCCACCGTACTCGCATCACACCATCGGGAGCACCCATCCATGTTCCTCAGCGCTCCGCCCGAGGTCACGGCACGCCGAGTGGCTTCGCTGGGTACGCTGGTCTCCGCACTGGAAATGCTGAGCCAGACGCGTAAGTTCGAAGACGGCGAAATGCTGAGCGGCCAATTGGCGAACATGCGCCCCAAGTTCGCCAAGCGCTTTCCCCGGCTGACGCGCGCCCTTGAGTCCAAGCAGGCAGCGGTCGCCCTCTACGGGGTACAGGCGGGTGCCTCCGCGGCCACGCTGATCTGGGGTCACAAGCGCGGAGTGCGCACGGCGGGCAGTGCCGTTCTGGCGGTGACGGGCGCGGCCGGACGGCTGCGCTCCCCCTTCGGCGGGGACGGCGCCGACCAGCTCCAGCAAGTGATCAACATCGCCCTCGCCTCGACCGGCACCTTCAAGGACGACGAGAAGGCCCGCGACGTGGCCATGCGCGCGCTGGCCCTGGAGACGACCATCTCCTACATCGCGTCCGGCGTGGTCAAGCTCGTGTCCCCGGTGTGGCTCAGCGGAGAGGCGTTCAGCGGAGTCATCCGTACGCGCAACTACGGGGACCAGCGCGTCTACCGCCTCGTGCACAAGTACCCGATGGTGGGAAAGCTCGTGACCTGGGGAACGATCGTCGCAGAGGTCTCCTTCCCGCTGGTCTTCGTACTGCCCAAGCCCGCGGCGAAGGCATTCCTCGGCTCGATGACGCTGTTCCATCTGGGAATCGGGCAGTTCATGGGCCTCAACCGCTTTGTGCTGGCCTTCGGCGCCACTCACCCGGCGCTTCTCTACGTCTTCGCCCAGAACGAAAAGCGCGCGGAGCTGACCGGAAAGACCGCCGCGGCCATCGCCCCCGTGGCGGCATCCGCCGCACACCACGCGAACGCTGCCCTGCACAAGGTGTGACCCCGAAGGCGTACGAGCGCGTGAAGCGAGCCGGACTCCCACCGGACCCACACGGTGGGCCTCCGGCTACCGCGGGGGAGGCCGCGGTCACCCCGTGTACTCGGGCTCGACCACCACGGCCGTCCCGTACGCGCACACCTCCGTGCCGACGTCCGCCGCCTCCGTCACGTCGAAGCGGAACGCGAGCACACCATTGGCACCACGCGCGCGTGCCTGCTCGACGAGCCGCTCCATGGCCTGGTTGCGGGTCTGCACGAGCGTCTTGGTGAGACCGCGCAGCTCGCCGCCGACCATCGACTTCAGCCCGGCGCCGATCTGGCTCCCCAGGTGCCGGGAGCGCACGGTCAGGCCGAAGACCTCGCCGAGCACCTTCTGCACGCGGTAGCCGGGTACGTCGTTCGTGGTGACGACGAGGACGTCTGGGCTGGGGCCCTGTCCGCCGCCGTATTCATCGATGCCCATGGTTCACAGCTTTGTCCGGGACGGCCCACAGTGCATCCTGAGTACGCCCATGGAACCTGGGCCATGACGGCTGCGTTGATACTTTGAAGCAGCCAGCCCAGCCCGTACCCCCCAGCAGCAGGAGCCACATCCCCGTGACCACGCTTGCGCTCGGCCCCGAGTGGCTCGACCCGAACTACCTGATCGAGACCTTCAGCCTGCCCGGCATCCTGCTGATCGTCTTCGCGGAGTCCGGACTCTTCGCGTTCCTGCCGGGTGACTCCCTGCTGTTCACGGCGGGTCTCTTCGTGGCCGAGGGCAGCTACATCACGCAGCCCCTGTGGCTGGTCTGCACGCTGATCGTGATCGCCGCCGTCGTCGGCGACCAAGTGGGCTACATGATCGGAAAATTCCTGGGCCCGAAGCTCTTCAACCGTCCCAACTCCAAGCTCTTCAAGCAGGAGAACCTGGACAAGGCCCACGAGTTCATGGAGAAGTACGGCCCCAAGGCGATCGTCCTGGCCCGCTTCGTCCCGATCGTGCGCACCTTCGCCCCCATCGTGGCCGGCGCCGGCCGTATGAAGTACCGCACGTTCCTCACGTACAACGTCGTCGGCGGTATCGCCTGGGGCACCGGCGTCACCCTCGCGGGCTACTGGCTCGGCCAGATCTCCGTCATCAAGGAGAACGTCGAGTCGATCCTCGTCCTGATCGTCCTGCTCTCCGTCGTCCCGATCATCATCGAGTACCTCCGCGACCGCTCCAAGAAGAAGCGCGCCGCGTCCGAGGCCCCGGCGGCCCAGCCCTATCCCCCCGTCATGGACGACGCGACGACCCAGCTCCGCCGCATCACCCCGGACGACCAGCCCCAGCACTACCAGCAGCCCCCGCACGGCAACCAGAACGGCTACAACGACCAGCAGTACTACGGCCAGTACCCCCAGGCCCCGGGCTACGGCCAGCAGCAGCCGTACGGCACCCAGCAGCCGTACGGCACCCAGCAGGGCGGGAACCAGCCCCCTTACAACGGCGGCTACTGAACTCGGCGCTAGAAACCCCGCGTCCGCTTGGCGGCCCGCCGCTTCTCCGCGGACCCGATCCGCAGGAACATCCGCGAGATCTCGGACCCCAGATTCACCCCGATGGCGATCGCCATGGCCAGAGCCACCGCCTTGGACAGCGACACCAGCCCCTCGTCGACCTCGTTCTGCGCGATCGCCAGCAGCCCGAAGTACGTCGCGGAACCCGGCAGCAAAGGCCCGATCGCCGCAGTCGTGTACGGCAGGGCCGAAGCGAACTGGTACCGGGACAGCAACTGCCCGAACAACCCCACCAGCCCGGCAGCCGCCGCCGTTGACGCCACCGGCGAGATGCCCCCTGCATAGTGCATCGCGCCGTACACGATCCACGCGACACCCCCGTTCAGCGTCACCCACACCACGGTGGATCGTTCCTGCTGAAGCAGCACCGCGAACGCCAGCGACAACAGCATCGACGCACCGATCAGCAGCGTCGGATCGTCCGAGACCCCGAGCGCCGCGTCCGGGTTCAGCCGGGCCCCCAGCTGTACGCCGAAGTACAGCACCAGCAGCACGCCCGCGACGATGCCCACGAAGAAGTACAGGACCTCCAGCAGACGCGCGGACGCGGTGATGTAGAAGCCGGTCAGCCCGTCCTGCACCCCCGCCACCAGCGCCCGCCCGGGCAGCAGCGCGAACAGCCCACCGGTGATCACCGCGGAGGCCCTCACGTCCACATGGCTGAGCGTCAGCGCGACACCGATCGCGGCCGGCGGCGTCGCGGCCACCGTGAACTGGTAGAACTCCGGCAGCCCGCGCCCCGCGCACAGCCACGCCAGCCGGTCGCCGAGCATCGCGCCCAGCGCGGCCGCGACGAACACGATCAGATCACCGCCGACGAGCACGGAGGCCGCACCCGCCAGCAGCCCGCTCGCGCCGGTCAGAGCCCAGCCGGGGTAGGGGTGCCGGTTACGGCGGATCTCGGCGAGCCGCCGGTAGGCCTCCTCGAGGGAGACCGCCGTCTCGTCGTCGCTGAGGTCGTCCACGAGCTGGTACACGGCCGCCAGCCGCGTGTAGTCGGTGCCTCTGCGGCGTACGGTCCGCGACGCCGTGACCGGGTCGTCGACGAGCGACGGCTGGTACGAGATCGCCAGCAGCGTGAAGGTGACGTTGGGCTCGCAGCGGTCCAGGCCGTACGACCTGCAGACGGCGAACATGGCCGCCTCCACGTCCTCGGCGCCCTCACCGCCCGCGAGGAGCAACTCGCCGATACGCAGCGTCAGGTCGAGCACGCGCGGTACGGCCGGTCCCGAGTCGTCACTGCCGCGCTGACTAGGCTCCGGCGCCGGCCGCTCCGCCACCGGCATGCGCAGCATGGTGCGCATCCGGTCCTGCCAGGGCACGTCCTTGGTCAGGCTGACCACGGGGATACCGCTCGGCGGGGTGAACGCCGACGGGGCGTGCTTCGCGCTGTACGTGCTCGGCGGCGTGAACGCCGACCCCTCCGGCTCCGCCGAGGGCACCTGCGAGACGTCCAGCCCATCCGGCAGAGCGAACTCGGACGTCGCCTCGGACTCCGTACCGGTCGACCTGGGTACGGCGAGGCCCTCGGGGATCGCGAACTCCGACGTCGTCGACATGTCCCCGTCGATGGCGGCCCCCGCCGGAGGCAGGAACATGCTCCTCGCCTCGTCCGACTTCGGCTTGCGGTCCTCCGCGTCCGTCACTGCCTGGCGCTCCCATGTACGACCCTGCACGTCAGCCTGAGTACCCGTCTGCCTCAGTATGCGCACATACGGACGAACGGGCCGCACGCTAAGGCGTGCGGCCCGTGGGCATCACGGGATGGGTGGGGTCAGTGCCCGCCCTGCTCCTTGAAGCGCTTGTAGGACCGCTCGATCTCGGCCTCGGCGTCCGTACGGCCCACCCAGTTGGCGCCCTCGACGGACTTGCCGGGCTCCAGGTCCTTGTAGACCTCGAAGAAGTGCTGGATCTCCAGGCGGTCGAACTCCGACACGTGGTGGATGTCCCGCAGGTGCTCCACACGCGGGTCGTGCGCCGGCACGCACAGCAGCTTGTCGTCGCCGCCGGCCTCGTCCGTCATCCGGAACATGCCGATCGCACGGCACTGGATGAGGCAGCCGGGGAAGGTCGGCTCGTCCAGGATGACCAGCGCGTCCAGCGGGTCGCCGTCCTCGCCGAGGGTGTTCTCGACGAAGCCGTAGTCGGCCGGGTAGCTGGTCGAGGTGAAGAGGCGACGGTCCAGGCGGATCCGACCGGTCTCGTGGTCCACCTCGTACTTGTTGCGCGAACCCTTCGGAATCTCGATCGTGACGTCGAACTCCACCGGTGGCTCCTCCATGATCAACACATAGTTCTGGTGGTTAAGTGTCCCTCACGCAGGTGTGTGATCGCGAAAGGGGCTGGTGGTCGTGCCGGAGCTGCGTCCTTGGCGGGCCGCGAGGCCGCACGTGGTGCGGATCGCGGACGCCGTACGACCGCGCCTGGCCAGGGCCGCCGCAGCCGCCAAACCACGGGTCGCGCGGCTCGCCCGAGCCGGGAAACCGCAGGTCGCGCGGGTCACGCGGCCGAAGACCTGGCAGTACACCGCGGGCGCCACCACCGCCGGACTCGCACTGGCCGCCGGTGTGGTGACCGCCGCCGGCCCCTGGGACTCCTCGGGTCAGCGTACGGCCGAGCGGGACCGGGCCGCTGCCCTGGGCCGCGCGGGTGGCACAGATCACGGACGCGCCCCCGGCGCGCCCGCGCAGCCCCGGCCGGCCCCCAGCGCCGGACCCGTGCTGACCGGCCTCGGCGGCGTCAGCACCGTGAAGTCCGCCCCGGACGGCAAGGCCCTCGCGAAGACCCTCACGCCCCTGCTGAAGGACCCGGCGCTCGGCCCTCGGCCCGCGGCGGCGGTCGTGGACGTCACGACCGGCAGGCGCCTGTACGGCATGGGCTCGGACGCCGCGCTCACCCCGGCCTCGACGACGAAGATCGCCACGGCCGTCGCCGCCCTGTCCGCGATGGGCGCCGACCACCGCCTCACCACCCGCGCCGCGCTGGAACCCGACACGAAGGAAGTCGTTCTGGTCGGCGGCGGCGACCCCACCCTCACGGCCCGCGAGACCTCCGACGGGTGGGCCAGCCTGCGCGCCCTGGCCGACCGGACGGCCGCGACCCTGACCCGGCGCGGCGTCCGCGACGTGACGCTCTCCTACGACACGACCCTCTACGCGGGCAGCCAAAAGCACCCGATCGGGGTCAACCCCAATCTCGCCCTCGTCAGCCCCCTGATGGTCGACGAGGGCCGCACGGACGACTCGACGAGCGGCCCGGTCACCCGTGTGACCGACCCGGCCGCGGACGCGGCCCGCCGCTTCGGGGACCTCCTGACGGCCCGCGGCATCAAGGTCACCGCCCCCGGCCCGTCGAAGGCCACCACCCGCGCGAAGACCCTGGCCACGGTCGCCTCGGCCCCGCTCACGGCCCTCGTCGAACGGATGCTGACCGACAGCGACAACGACATCGCCGAGGCCCTCGCCCGCCAGACGGCGATCGCCACCGGCCACCGGGCCGACTTCGCCGGCGCCGACCGGGCGATCAACGCCCGGCTCCGCAAGCTCGGCCTGCCCCTCGAAGGAGCCGCCTTCAAGGACGGCAGCGGCCTGAACCGCGCCGACAGACTGACGGCCGACCTCCTCGCCGCCCTCCTGGCCAAGGCGGCCGACCCCGCCCACCCCGAACTCCGCTCGGCCCTCACCGGCCTCCCCGTCGCCGGCTTCACCGGCACCCTGACCACCCGCTACACGGACGGCGCAGCCGGCGTCGTCCGCGCCAAGACAGGCACCCTGACCGGTGTGAACACCCTCGCAGGCACGGTCGTCGACCAGGACGGCCGCCTGCTGGCTTTCGCCTTCATGGCCAACAACACGACAGACCCGGCCACGGCCCAGACGGCTCTGGACAGGGCGGCAACGACCTTGGCGGCGTGTGGCTGCCGGTAGCCACCCGGCATCGGCGAACGAACCCCAGCGGCAACGCCGCCAACCGAAACGGACGCCCAGCTCCACCGTCCCCTCGCCGCCCTGCCCCAGCGGCCAGTGCTCACGTACGGTTGACACATGACGAGCCTCGGTGGTGCTTCAACCGGCATGGTCGACTGGAATCTCGCGGTCGCGACCGCGACCCGGCTGGTACGGCCGGGCCCCGACGTCAGCCGCGACGAGGCCCGGGCCGTCGTCGCGGAGCTGCGTCGGCATGCCAAGGCCTCGGAGGGACACGTCCGGGGCTTCACTCGTCTGGGCACGGAGGAGGGCCACGACACCCCCGTCCTGGTCGTCGACCGCCCGGGCTGGATCCGGGCGAACGTCGCCGGCTTCCGGGAACTCCTGAAGCCCTTGCTCGACAAGATGCAGGACCGGCGCGGCAACACCCCCGGCGGCGCGGTCATGGGTGCCGTCGGCGGCAAGGTCACCGGCGTGGAGCTGGGCATGCTCCTGTCCTTCCTGGCCTCCCGCGTCCTCGGCCAGTACGAGACCTTCGCCCCGGCCACGCGCCAGCTCCCGGCCGGGGGTCCCCCCGATGCACCGAACGGCGGCGGCCGGCTCCTGCTCGTCGCCCCGAACATCGTGCATGTGGAGCGCGAACTCGACGTCGACCCGCACGACTTCAGGCTCTGGGTGTGCCTGCACGAGGAGACCCACCGCACGCAGTTCACGGCCGTGCCCTGGCTGCGCGACCACCTCGAGGGTGAGATCCAGTCCTTCCTGGGTGAGACCGACGTCGACCCCATGACCGTCCTGGAACGCGTACGCGAAGCCGCCCAGAGCCTCGCCGGGGGCCGCCCCGAGGGCGAGGAGGACGAGGGCGGCCGCTCCCTCGTCGAGATCGTGCAGACCCCCGCCCAACGCGAGATCCTCGGCCGCCTCACGGCCGTGATGTCCCTGTTGGAGGGCCACGCCGACTTCGTGATGGACGGCGTCGGACCGGACGTCGTACCGAGCGTCGGGGAGATCCGCGAGAAGTTCCAGCAGCGCCGTGCCAAGGGCGCCTCCCGCCTGGACCTGGCCCTGCGCAAGCTGCTCGGCCTGGACGCCAAGCTGCGCCAGTACCGGGACGGCGAGCGCTTCGTACGGGCGGTCGTCGACGAGGTCGGCATGGACGGCTTCAACCGCGTGTGGACCTCGCCCAACACGCTCCCGACCAAGACGGAGATCGCCAAACCGGCGGACTGGATCGCGCGGGTGCATCGCAGGACCGAGTAGTGAACATCGCGGGAAGGTCGTGAAAGGAGTCGGGCCGACGGCAGGCGAACGCCCCTCCAATCACCCGTCCGAGGGACCGTGAGCGAGGGGTGGGCGTGCAATGCTCGGGGAACGGCCCGGTTCTGTCACCATCTACACACTCTGCGTGACCGGCATCGGGCTCACCCCCCGAAAACTTCATGAAGGGAACGGGACATGGGTCCCCATCCTGCGGTCGCGGCGATACGCCTGGCGGTCCGCCGCGTCCTCCACGACCTCCTCACCGAGCACCACCGCACCACCGCCGCACCCCCGCACGCCCCCTCGCACGAGCTGCCGCCCCCGCCGCTCGTGCTCGTGGCGTGCTCCGGCGGCGCCGATTCCATGGCCCTCGCCTCCGCCCTCGCCTTCGAGTCACCCAAGCTCGGCATCAGAGCCGGGGGCGTGACCGTCGACCACGGTCTCCAGCCCGGCTCCGACGCGCGGGCCGCGGAAGTCGTCCTGCGTCTGCGCGAACTCGGCCTCGACCCGGTCGACTCCGTCGCCGTGACCGTAGGCCGCGCGGGCGGACCCGAAGCCGCCGCCCGCGACGCCCGCTACGCCGCACTCGACACCGCCGCCGAACGCCACGGCGCCGCCGCGGTCCTGCTCGGCCACACACGAGACGACCAGGCCGAAACCGTCTTGCTCGGCCTCGCCCGGGGCTCCGGCATCCGCTCCCTGTCCGGAATGGCCGCGGTCTCGGGGACCGGCGGCCGTTACCGGCGCCCCTTCCTGGAACTCGACCGGCAGACCGCCCGCAAGGCCTGCATGGTCCAGTCCCTGCCCGTCTGGGACGACCCCCACAACGCCGACCCCGCCTACACCCGTTCCCGGCTGCGCCACGAGGGCCTGCCCGCCCTGGAGAAGGCCCTCGGCAAGGGCGTCGTCGAGGCCCTCGCCCGTACGGCCCGGCTCTCCCGCGACGACGCCGACGCCCTCGACTCCTGGGCGACCCAGGCCGAGGCCACCGTCCGCGACGCCGCCGGGCTCCTGGAGTGCGCGAAGCTCTACGCCCTGCCGCCCGCCGTACGCCGCCGCATCCTGCGCCGGGCCGCCGTCGCAGCCGGTGCCCCGGCCGGTTCGCTGTTCGCCCGGCACATCGAGGAAGTCGACCGGTTGATCACCGGCTGGCGCGGTCAGGATGCCATCAACCTCCCCGGCAAGGTCGTGGCCCGGCGGCAGGGTGGCAGACTGGTGATTCGGCAAGGCTGAATCACGTCCCCTCCGGGAAGTCGGTGGAGGGGCCGCTCAGTCCGGGACGACCGAAAGTGATGCGGGTGGACGCGAAAGACATGGGTGCCGACCTTCAGCAGGTACTCATCACCAAGGAAGAGATCGACGCCAAGCTGGCCGAGCTGGCCGCGAAGATCGACGCGGAGTACGCGGGCAAGGACCTGCTGATCGTCGGCGTCCTCAAGGGCGCGGTGATGGTCATGGCCGATCTCGCCCGGGCGCTGTCCACCCCCCTCACCATGGACTGGATGGCCGTATCCTCGTACGGGGCGGGCACCCAGTCCTCCGGTGTGGTGCGGATCCTCAAGGACCTCGACACCGACATCAAGGGCAAGCACGTCCTCATCGTCGAGGACATCATCGACTCCGGCCTGACCCTGTCCTGGCTGATCTCCAACCTCGGCTCGCGCGAGCCCGCCTCCCTCAAGGTGTGCACGCTGCTGCGCAAGCCCGAGGCCGCGAAGGTCGCCATCGACGTGGAATGGGTCGGGTTCGACATCCCCAACGAGTTCGTCGTGGGCTACGGCCTCGACTACGCCGAGAAGTACCGCAACCTCCCGTTCGTCGGTACGCTCGCGCCCCACGTGTACGGCGGCTGAAACTCCGGCCGGGTGCCGTGACGGTGATCGGGAACCCCAGCGGACTTCCCGCCGTTGGAGCATGCGTAGACGGATCGCCAGTCGTCCCGCGCGGCTTCAGGTGACAATGCTGGGGTACCGTCCGAAGAACAGGCTTTATCAAACTCACTATGGCAGGAGGGACGGGGCGGCACCGCTCCGTATGGATGGACGTGAAGCGATACTTCCGTGGGCCGGTCATGTGGATCGTGCTGGCCGTCCTTGCCGTGGTCGTGTTGATGCAGGTCGTCGGCTCGTCCGGCGGCTACAAGACGGTGGACACCGGCCAGGTCGTCCAGGCGATCAACCAGAACAAGGTGGAGTCGGCCAAGCTCACCACCGGCGATGACGAGACCATCAAGGTCACGCTCAAGAACGGTGTAAAGGTCGAGGGCAGCTCCAAGATCCAGGCGAGCTACATCGGCAACCAGGGCGAGGACATCGCCAGCACGCTGCAGAACAAGTTCCAGAACAAGCAGATCCCGGACGGCTACACGGTTTCGCCGTCCAAGCAGAACCCGTTCATCGGGATGCTGATCTCTTTCCTGCTTCCCTTGATTCTCATCGTGGTCCTCTTCCTGTTCCTGATGAACCAGATGCAGGGCGGCGGCTCCCGCGTCATGAACTTCGGGAAGTCCAAGGCCAAGCTCATCACCAAGGACACTCCCAAGACGACGTTCTCGGACGTCGCCGGTTCGGACGAGGCCGTCGAGGAGCTCCACGAGATCAAGGAGTTCCTCCAGGAGCCGGCCAAGTTCCAGGCCGTCGGCGCCAAGATCCCCAAGGGCGTGCTGCTGTACGGCCCGCCCGGCACCGGCAAGACCCTGCTGGCGCGTGCCGTCGCGGGCGAGGCCGGCGTGCCGTTCTACTCGATCTCCGGTTCCGACTTCGTCGAGATGTTCGTCGGTGTCGGTGCCTCCCGGGTCCGTGACCTGTTCGAGCAGGCCAAGGCGAACGCCCCGGCGATCGTCTTCGTCGACGAGATCGACGCGGTCGGCCGCCACCGCGGCGCCGGCCTCGGCGGCGGTCACGACGAGCGCGAGCAGACGCTGAACCAGCTGCTCGTCGAGATGGACGGCTTCGATGTCAAGGGCGGCGTGATCCTCATCGCCGCGACCAACCGGCCCGACATCCTCGATCCGGCGCTGCTGCGCCCTGGCCGCTTCGACCGGCAGATCGCCGTCGACCGCCCGGACATGCAGGGCCGTCTGGAGATCCTCAAGGTTCACCAGAAGGGCAAGCCGGTCGCGCCCGACGTCGACCTGTCCGCCATGGCCCGCCGTACGCCCGGCATGACGGGTGCCGATCTGGCCAACGTGCTGAACGAGGCCGCCCTGCTGACGGCCCGCAGCGACAAGAAGCTGATCGACAACCACATGCTCGACGAGGCGATCGACCGTGTGGTCGCGGGCCCGCAGAAGCGGACCCGGATCATGTCGGACAAGGAGAAGAAGATCACCGCGTACCACGAGGGCGGTCACGCCCTGGTCGCGGCGGCCTCACCGAACTCCGATCCCGTCCACAAGATCACGATCCTGTCGAGAGGCCGCGCCCTCGGCTACACGATGGTGCTGCCGGACGAGGACAAGTACTCGACCACGCGCAACGAGATGCTGGACCAGCTGGCCTACATGCTGGGCGGCCGCGCGGCCGAGGAGCTCGTCTTCCACGACCCGACGACGGGTGCCGCCAACGACATCGAGAAGGCCACGGGTCTGGCCCGGGCGATGGTCACGCAGTACGGCATGACCGAGCGTCTCGGCGCGATCAAGTTCGGTGGTGACAACACCGAGCCGTTCCTCGGACGTGAGATGTCTCACCAGCGTGACTACTCGGAAGAGGTCGCGGCGCTGGTCGACGAAGAGGTCAAGAAGCTCATCGAGACCGCGCACAACGAGGCGTGGGAGATCCTGGTCGAGAACCGCGACGTGCTGGACAATCTGGTCCTGGCCCTCCTCGAGAAGGAGACGCTGGGCAAGGAGGAGATCGCCGAGATCTTCGCCCCGATCGTCAAGCGCCCGCCGCGGCCCGCCTGGACCGGCTCCTCCCGTCGTACGCCGTCCACCCGCCCGCCGGTCCTCTCCCCCAAGGAGCTGGCCCTGACTAACGGGGCGAACGGCGCGACGCCGGCGATCACCACCGCGAAGAGCACCGCGGCGGAGCCCGCCCCGGCGCCCGAGCGAGCCCCGGAGGAACGCCCCGAGAGCTGACCACCGCTCTCCCGGCGCCCGCTGCCCCGGAATGAAAGCCGCGCCCCCCAGGTTTTAGCCTGGGGGGCGCGGCTTTTCGCCATCTGCGCAGGCCGCCCCGTGATGGACACAGGAACGAGGCACCAGATGACCGACCCCGTGACGCTGGACGGCGAGGGCCAGATCGGCGAGTTCGACGAGAAGCGCGCCGAGAACGCCGTACGGGAGCTGCTGATCGCGGTCGGCGAGGACCCTGACCGCGAAGGGCTCCGGGAGACTCCGGCGCGGGTGGCGCGGGCGTACAGGGAGATATTCGCGGGGCTGTGGCAGAAGCCCGAGGACGTGCTGACGACGACGTTCGATCTCGGGCATGACGAGATGGTGCTGGTGAAGGACATCGAAGTCCTGAGCTCGTGTGAGCATCATCTCGTGCCGTTTGTCGGAGTTGCCCACGTCGGCTACATTCCGTCCGTCGAGGGCAAGATCACAGGCCTCTCCAAGCTGGCGCGGCTCGTGGACGTGTACGCACGGCGTCCGCAGGTGCAGGAACGACTGACCACGCAGATCGCCGACTCCCTGATGCAGATCCTGGAGCCGCGTGGCGTGATCGTCGTTGTCGAGTGTGAACACATGTGCATGTCGATGCGCGGGGTCCGAAAGCCGGGTGCGAAGACCATTACCTCGGCGGTCCGCGGCCAGCTTCGTGATCCGGCGACCCGCAATGAGGCTATGAGCCTGATCATGGCGCGCTGACCTGTCGCAACGGGCACCTCGCCACCCGGCCGTGGTGAGCCGTGGGTCGGGTCACGTCGTCGGGGCCGCCCCCGTGCCGTCGTGTTCGTCGTCCTCCGGGAGCTTGCAGACGCGCTCCAGGAAGATGGCGGCCGCTATGACGCCGATGCCCGCGAGGACCGAGAAGCCGGCGGAGATGGCCTGGTCGCGGCGGGCGGGGTTGTCGAGGGACTCCAGCAGGAAGACGCCGGTGCCGCCGTACATGCCGGAGACGAGGGCGGCGACCAGGGCGCTGGCCTGGCCGAATACGACCGCGCGGGCCGCCATCATGGGGTCGACGCCCTTGGCGTCGGGCTGCCGCTCGCGCTGGGCCTTCAGACGGGCGCGGATCGAGAGCGCCGTGGCCAGCAGGACCACGGCGATCAGAGCCAGGACGATGGGGGCGGCCAGGGGGACGCTCGGCAGGGTCCCGACCGAGTTCCACAGGCGGGCGCCCGCCCAGGACAGCACGCCTGCCACGACGAAGACGCCGGCCAGCACCCTGATGCGCAGCTCTTTCACAGTGTCCCTTCGGTTCCCCCGGCTCCGGCCTGGTTGTGCAGCCGTCTCGACCTTAACGGCTACTCGGGCAGCCGGAGTTCCAGGTCCGCGCGAGGCGCCACGCCGTCGCGGGTGACGACGTCCAGCAGACCGGCGACCGGGCCGCGGCCGGGCAGCTGCGCCTCGGGGTCCAGGTCGTGCCAGGGGGCCAGGACGAAGGCGCGCTCGTGGGCGCGCGGGTGGGGGAGGGTGAGCTGCGGGTCGTCGGAGACGACGTCGGCGTAGGAGACGATGTCGACGTCCAGGGTGCGGGGGCCCCAGTGCTCGTCCCGGACGCGGTGGAAGGCCTCCTCGACCGCGTGCGCCCGCTCCAGGAGCGAGGACGGCGGCAGGGTGGTCTTCAGGACGACGACCGCGTTGAAGTAGGCGGGCTGGCTGCCGGGCTCCACGCCCCAGGGTTCCGTCTCGTAGACCGGGGAGACGGCCTTGATGCGGACGCCGGGGGTGTCCTCCAGGGCGTCGATGGCTCCCTGGAGGGTCTCCAGACGGTTGCCGAGGTTGGAGCCGAGGGCGACCACGGCCCGTTTGGGATTGCTGAGCGTGGTGTCGGCGGCGTCGACCTTCTCGACGACGGAGGCGGGTACCGGCTGTACGGTCGGGTCGCTGGGGCCCTTGAGGAAGGGTGCAGTCATACTCGGCTCCGGGTGATGGTGACGGTCACGTCGTCGAAGGGGACCGTGATCGGGGCGTCCGGCTTGTGGACGCACACCTCGACCTGCCGGACCCCGTCGTGCTTCAGACATACCTGGGCGATGCGCTCGGCGAGCGTCTCGATGAGGTTGACGGGCTCGCCCTGGACGACGGCCACGACCTCCTCGGCCACGATGCCGTAGTGCACGGTCTTCGCCAGGTCGTCGTCGGCCGCGGCCGGTCGGGTGTCCAGGCCGAGGACGAGGTCCACGATGAAGGTCTGGCCCTCCTCGCGTTCGCTCGGGAACACACCGTGGTGCCCGCGGGCCTTCAGGCCGCGCAGCGCGACACGATCCACGCGAATCACTCCTGCAATCGTCGGTCACGGCCGGTCCGTGCCGTGTGCGGGCGGCACACCGGCCTCAGTCGAATCTACCTGCGGGCCCGGACGGGGCCGGGCCTCGGGGGGCGTGGGCCCGGGCCGGGACCGGCAGGATTCATCCGGCGTTTTCCCTGGGGGACCCGGCGGCTCACGGGCTGGTAGCCGCCCATACCCGCCGGTCCGTGATTCCAACCACTTCCTGGCACGTACCCACTCAGGCGGGGGTGTCGTCCTGCTCGTCCTCGTCGTTTTCGGCCAGAACGGGGGAAGCGTGGTGCGACCAGAGTTTCCACCCCGCGGGCGTGCGCCGGAACACGTTGGTGGCGACCACGAGCTGGCCGACGAGCGGGCCGAGTTCCTCGTCGCCCTCGGGGGCGGGGCCGCCGCTGAGGATGTTCTCCGTGCAGGTCACCAGGGCGGTGTCGCCGGTGACGGAGACGTGCACGTCGGTCAGGATGAACTGGATGTAGTCGGTGTTCGCCATGATCAGCGCGTACGACCTGAGGACTTCACCGCGGCCGGTGAGCACCGGCCAGCCGGGGTGCACGCAGGAGACCACGCCGGTGTCGGCGGGGTCGTGGTACGTCTCGTCGACGCCCAGGTCGGAAGGGGTCAGCCAGAGCGACGCCAGTTCCTCGAAGTCGCCCCGTTCCAGTGCCTCGTAGAAGGCGGTGTTGGCGGCCTCGACCTGTTCGACGTCGGTGTGCGGGGCGCTCACCGGGTTCCTTCTGCGCCGGTGCGGGCCTCTGCGATGGCGCGGGCGACGCGTACGGCGTCCGCCGTGGCGCGTACCTCGTGCACGCGTACCGCCCACGCGCCGGCGTGCGCCGCGAGCGCGGAGACGGCCGCGGTGGCGGCGTCGCGTTCGCGTGCGGGCGGGGGCGGGCCGTCGGGGCCGGCGAGGACCCGGCCGAGGAAGCGTTTGCGGGAGGCGGCGACGAGCAGCGGGTGGCCGAGGGCGAGGACCCGGTCGAGACCCGCGAGGAGCGCGAGGTCGTGCTCGGCGTCCTTGGAGAAACCGAGGCCGGGGTCGACGACGACCCGGTCGGGGGCGATGCCGCCCGCCAGAACGGCCTCCACGCGCGCGTGCAGCTCGTCGACGACCTCGGCGACGACGTCGGCGTACACGCCCCTGACGTTGCCGCCCTGGAGGAAGCCGCGCCAGTGCATGACGACGAAGGGGGCGCCGGCGTCGGCGACGGCCGGGATCATGCGGGGGTCGGCGAGGCCGCCGCTGACGTCGTTGACGAGGGCGGCGCCCGCCGCGAGGGCCCGTTCGGCGACGGAGGCGCGCATGGTGTCGACCGAGACGGTGACGCCCTCGGAGGCCAGGCCGCGGACGACGGGAACGACACGGCAGAGTTCCTCGGCCTCGTCCACCCGGGTGGCGCCTGGGCGGGTCGACTCGCCGCCGACGTCGACCAGGTCCGCGCCCTCGGTGACCAGGTCGAGGCCGTGCTTGACGGCGGCCGTGGTGTCGAAGAAGCGGCCGCCGTCGGAGAAGGAGTCGGGGGTGACGTTCACGACTCCCATGACCGCGCAGCGGCCCCATTCCGGTAGGCCCGCCACGCGCCCGCGTCCGCTCTGGTTGCTCATATGTTCAGCGTAGGCCCCGGCGGGGACCGTCAGGCGCTGCGCCCCGGGTCGGCCCCGGACAGGTCACGCCGCTCTGACGCTCCGTTCCGTCGTCGTGCCGTGTGCGCACGGGCGGCGGCCCGCCGGTCGGCGGCGGCGCAGGAAGCGCGGCACCGGCAGGGCGAGGTTGACGAAGCCCTCGGCCTGCATGGCGGCGAAGCCGATGCGGGGCAGGTCACCGGAGGCCCGGTAGACGACGAAGCGGGGCTCCCAGCGCGGCTGGAACTTGGCGTTGAACTTGTAGAGCGACTCGATCTGGAACCAGCGGGAGAGGAACACCAGCAGCCCGCGCCAGGCGCGCAGCACCGGGCCGGCGCCGATCTTCTCACCGCGGGCCAGCGCCGAGCGGAACATGGCGAAGTTGAGGGAGACGCGCGCGATACCGAGCTTCGGGGCGGCCTGGAGGGCGGCCACGATGAGCAGTTCGTTCATGCCGGGGTCGGCGGAGCGGTCGCGGCGCATGAGGTCCAGGGAGGCGCCGTCGGTGCCCCAGGGCACGAAGTGCAGGATCGCCTTCAGGTCGCCGTAGGGGCCGGGGTGGTCGTCCTGCTTGTGGGCGGTGGCGATGAGGCAGTCACCGTCGGCGGGGTCGCCGACGCGGCCCAGGGCCATGGAGAAGCCGCGCTCGGTGTCGGTGCCGCGCCAGTCGTCGGCGGCGCGCCGGATGCGCTCCAGCTCGGCCTCGCCGACGTCACGGACACGTCGTACCCGGGTTTCGTAACCGGCGCGCTCGATGCGTTTGACCATCTGGCGCACGTTGCGCATCGCGCGGCCGGCGAGCGAGAAATCCGCGACGTCCACCACCGCCTCATCACCCAGTTCGAGTGCGTCGAGGCCGGTCTCGCGGGTCCACACCTCGCCCCCGGTCTCGGAGCAGCCCATGACGGCCGGCGTCCAGGAGTGGGCCTTGGCCTCGTCCATGAACCGTTCGATGGCGCCGGGCCAGGCCTCCACGTCGCCGATCGGGTCGCCGCTGGCGAGCATGACGCCGGAGACCACGCGGTAGGTCACGGCCGCCTTGCCGCTCGGGGAGAAGACGACGGCCTTGTCGCGGCGCAGCGCGAAGTGACCGAGGGAGTCGCGGCCGCCGTGCCGCTCCAGCAGGGCGCGCAGCCGGGTCTCGTCCTCCTCGGTGAGCTGTGCGGCCGGGTGTTCGGGGCGGAAGGCCAGGTAGATGGTGGTGACGGCGGTGAGCAGGCCGAGGGCGCCGAGCGAGAAGGCGACCGTCCAGGAGGTGTTGCCCTGGTAGTCGACCGGGCCCTCGAAGCCGAACAGGCCGTAGATGACGTGGGTGATGCGGTCGGCCAGGCTCGGGTCGCCGACCATGCGCTCGCCGTGGACGCTGACGATGAGCAGGCCCAGCAGGAGCGAACCCGCACTCATCAGCACGAAGTTGGCGAGGGCCCGCCAGCGGCTGCGCGGGTCGGGCAGGGCCGAGAACTGGTCGCGGTGGCGCAGCAGGGGTGCCAGCAGGGCCAGTGAGATCAGCACGCCCACGATCGAGTGCCGGTACGTGAACTGCGCGACGGCTCCGGCCGGCAGCAGGGCCACGGCCGCCCGCCACGCCCGGCGCTTGCCGCGCTTGAGGCCGTGGGCGAGCAGAAGCAACAGCACTCCGGTGCTGAGGGACAGGGCGGCCGCGAACGGGCCGAGCGCGCCGGGCAGTACCTCGGCCATGGCGTGCATACGGCTGTGCCGGAAACGTGGGAAGACGCCCGCGGCGATGTCCAGGACGCCCACCAGGGCGCAGGCTCTGCCGACCAGGGCCGGGACGGCCTCGGGGCGTGGTCCGCGCAGCCGGGGGCGCAGACGGCTCATCTGGCCGGTACCAGCCGTGGCGCTTCCGTGACTCGGAACCTCGCCCGACATTTCCTCATCTGTCCTGACAGACATCGCATCCCGTAGTTCCGCGAGAGACCTTGGATCCGGTGCCGATTCGGGCATCCGGCGACATTGCGCCCTCTAGGACGGTGTCTCGGGGGGAGAGGTTCACTCCCTTCGTCAAAGCCGTTTCAAAGGTCAAGGAAAGTCTGGGACAAGCCCTCGCGAAGGTGTGAGCGCAGCGGGAGGCCCCGGACGGAAAGCGCGGACAGGTAACCACCGATGGGTCTGGGTCTCACGAGCAACAACGTGCTTGCGCTGGCGGCACTGTCCGCCGTGCTGCTGTTCACCGGCACGGTCTGGCTGTGGCCACGGCTGGCCCGGCGGAGTTGGCGGGCCGTGGGCGGGCGGGTCGGCCTGCTGTTCGCCACGCAGGTGGCGCTGTTCGCCGCGGTGGGTCTCGCCGCCAACCAGGCCTTCGGTTTCTACGCGAGCTGGGCGGACCTGTTCGGGCAGGAGAAGGACCAGGGGGTGGTCGTCGACCACACGCCGGGCGGCGGCCCCTTGGAGGTGCTCGGCTCGCGCCGGGTGCCGGGGGCGGGCGGGGTGAGTCCCCGGGCGGGCGGCCGGATCCAGCACATCGATGTCGTCGGCCGTACGACGCGCATCGCCACGCCCGCGTACGTCTACCTGCCGCCGGAGTACTTCCAGCCGCGGTACCGCACCCGTACGTTCCCCACGGCCGTCGTGCTGACCGGTTACCCCGGCACGGCGTCGGCGCTGGTGGAGAAGCTCCACTACCCGCGTACGGCACTGGAGCTGGCCCGGGAGAGCCGGATGCCGCCGATGATCCTGGTGATGCTGCGGCCCACCGTGGCGCCGCCCCGGGACACCGAGTGCGTGGACGTCCCGGGCGGTCCGCAGACCGAATCGTTCTTCGCCAGGGATCTGCCCGACGCGTTGCGCACGCACTACCGGGTGGCCGAAAAGCCGGGCGGACTGGGCATCATCGGCAACTCGACGGGCGGCTACTGCGCCTTGAAGATCGCCATGCACCATCCCGATGTGTATGGCGCCGGGGCGGGCTTGTCCGCGTACTACGAGGCTCCGATCGACGCCACGACCGGCGATCTCTTCCAGGGCGACAAGGGGCTCCGGAATCGCGCCGACCTGTGGTGGTACCTCAAGCACATGCCCGCTCCCGACACTTCACTGCTCGTCACCAGCAGCAGGTCCGGCGAGTCCAACTACCAGGACACGATGCGGTTCATAGAGCGGGTGGAGGCCACCGGGCGGACGCGGATCTCGTCGATCATCCTGGAAAGCGGCGGGCACAACTTCAACACCTGGCGGCGCGAGATTCCGGCGACGCTGGAGTGGATCGGCGGGCGGCTGAACGGCCGTTGAAAATGATCTTGGGAATTGGGCAGAGGGCCGATTCCGCTTCTTCCCGACTTCCGATGCCGTGTGAACGCTTCGTTGTGGCTTTGTTTTTGCGGGGTGGGTCACCATGATTCGCCTACGCGCGGTAAGTTTCTGGCCATGCCACGTGGACGTCACCGCCATTCCCCGCCCTTGCACAGGCTGCTGCCCCCGTCGGCGATCGCAGGCGTCTCCCTCGTCTGCGCCCTGAGCCCCTGGGTGTTCACGGAGCCGATGGTGCTCCGCGGTCTGGCCGCGGCCGCCGCGGCGACGGCGGTCATCGGCGCGGTCGTGCTCCGCCGCTGGGACACCCAGGCGGGCAAACGCGTCGCCGACCTCACGCGCGCGCGTGCGAGCGACGAGTGGCGCTTCGAGGAGCGGGTCGCCGAACTGGAGGCCGACCTCGAGGAGTCCCGCGAGCTGCGCGCGAAGCTGGAGCAGCGGCTGCGCGCCAAGCGCACGGAACTGGCCGGACTGCGCAACGAGCACGCCGCACTGCTGCGCCGGTACGCCACCGCCGAGACCGAGCGCGCGAGCGTCCTGGAGGAACGCCGGGTGCTCGAGATAGAGGCGACGGCTCCGGTACGGGCCGCGCTGCCCGCGGGGGCGGCGGCGTCGGCGGATGCTCCGGCGGACGCGGACGAGACGGCTGCCGCCGAGGCGGAGGCCCTTGCCGTCGAGGAGTCGACGGCGATTCCCGCGGTGTTCTCGCCGGAGGGCTCCCGGCTGTTCCTGCGTGCCGCGGCGGCGCTCGCCCGGCTCGACGCCGACTCGGCCCCGGCCCCGGACCCGGACGGAGGCGGCGACGGCGACGGCGTACCGAAGGGCGACGACGCGGAGCCCGCGCGGGAGGACCGGAAGGACGACCAGCGGGAGCAGTCGCGGGAGGACGAGGCGCAGGGGCAGTCAGAGGCGGTCGCCGGGCACGAGCGCGCGACCGCCGGAACCGCCACCGCTGCCGAGGCCGAGCGACTCCCGCAGCCGCAGCCTGCCTCCTCAGGTCACTACACCGTGCCGACCGCTGTGGCCGTGGCACCGCAGACGCCGGTGCGGCGCCATGTGTCCGAAGGCGGTTTCGACTTCTTCGGTACGAAGCAGGGGACGTCACCGGCCGCCCTGGAGGCCGTGCAGAACGAGGACCTGGCCGATGTCGTCGGCCAGGAGGCCCTCGCGCTGCACAAGGCCGAGACCGAGGACCGGTTCAAGCCGGTGGACGAGGAGTCGCGCGGGATCGGCCAGGTCATCGACCTGACGGCGCACGACGAGACGGAGCAGATCGACGTACAGGGGCTGCGGAGCGCGGTTTCCTGAGCCCACGCTGCTGAAAAGGCCCCCCGGCCGCCGCCGGGGGGCCTTCGGCTTTCCGGTGGGTCACGCCATCCAGCGGTCCGGTCTCGCGTCCCTGCGCCCGGTCCGCGACCGCTCCGCCTGGGCCTGAAGCAGTTCGCGCGCTTCGGCCGCGTCCCGCAGCCTGGCCCTCACCGTCTTGTTCGCGCCCGTGTCCACACACACGTCGGCCACGCCCCGGGCCCGCTCCCACGGCCCCTGCGTCATCCGTACGCTCTGCACCTTCGCGTGCGGCACCAGCGCGAGGCTCCGCCGCAGCAGCCCGGACCGCGCCGCGAACACCGCGTCCGTGACGGCGAGCCCGTACCCGCGCCACCACACCGGCACACACCACCGGGCGCGGCGCGGCGACGGCGACAGGGCCGCATGCTCCGGCACGGTCACCCCGGGCAGTACGCGCGCGACGACGGCCTCCGCGATCTCGCGCGGAGCGACCGGCACCAGCACGGAGTTGGAGGAGCCCGCCACGTCCAGTTCCACGCGCACCCAGCCGCGCCGCCGCCACAGCAGCGGCTCCACGATCCGCACGGTCTGCACGCGCCCCGGCGGCACCGTCTCGTGAGCCCGGTCCAGCAGGCCGTGGTCGAGGCGCAGCCCGTCGGGCGACTCGGCCACCGTCCAGTCGTACTCGCCGACGAACCGTCCCACGCTGCTCGCGCCCGCCGCGCCGAGCAGCGGCAGGGCGACGGCCAGGACCGTCCACACGCTCTCCGTGGCCAGCCACAGCAACGGCGGGACGACGAGCACCGCGGCCAGCGATCCCCAGGTCGCCCCGCTCAGCACCACCGACATGGCGAGCACCCCGGGCGGCACCCGCAGCATCTGCCGGGACGGCGCCTCCCCGACCTCGTGCGCGGTCTCGGGCGCGAATCCGGCCGCCCGGGCGAGCAGTTCGGCCCGCAGCGCCCGCGCTTCGTCCGCGCCCAGGAAGGCCAGCTCGTCCTTCTTGTCGGTGCCTATGACGTCGAGTTTGAGCTTGGCGACGCCGGCGACCCGCGCGAGCAGCGGCTGGGTGACGTCGATGGCCTGGATCCGCTCCAGCCGGATGTGCGCGGTGCGCCGGAACACCAGTCCGGTACGGATGCGCAGTTCGGTCTCGGTCACCGCGAAGTGCGTGAACCACCAGGTGCAGAAGCCGTACAGGGCCGCGGCCGGGACGATCACGGCGAGGCCGATCAGCAGCGTGGCCGTGCTCAGCCGGGTCAGATGGCGCTGCGCGCCGTCGGGATCGTGCACCGCCCAGCCGATCACCACGGCGACCGGCGCCCAGGCCCGTCGCAGCGGCGTGACGGGGTGCAGCCGCCGCTCGGCGATTCCCGTCTCGGCTTCGGTGGCTTCGGCGTCCCCGGTGGCTTCGGCGGCCTCGGCGGCTTCGGCGGACTCGGGCGTCGTCACAGCCCCGCCGATCGGGCCTCACCCAGCTCGGTGAGCCGGTCGCGCAGCCGCTCCGCCTCGGCCGGGTCCAGGCCGGGGATGGTCGCGTCGGTCCAGGCGGCGGCCGTGTGCAGCTGCACGCTGGCCAGCCCGAAGTGCCGCTCGACGGGCCCGGAGGTGACCTCGACCAGCTGCATCCGCCCGTACGGCACGACCGTCTCCTCCCGCCACAGCACACCGCGGCTGATCAGCAGGTCGTCGGCACGCTCGGCGTACCGCCAGGAACGCCAGTTGCGCTCCAGCATCACCCAGCCCCAGATCATCAGCGCCAGCGGCGGCAGCGCGAAGGCGGCCCAGGCCGGCCCGGCCAGCAGCCCCGGCACCAGCCCGGCGGCCAGACTGATCAGCCCCAGCCACACCACCAGCAGCAACCGCCGCATCTTCAGCAGCCCGGGCGGCAGCGCGATCCACACCGGCCCGTCCTGGACGGCCCCCGCCGTGCCCCGCGTGCCTGCCGCGCCCTGCGTCCCCGTCGGCCCCGTGTCCTGCGGACTCCCCGTCTCCATGAGGCCAGCGTACGTAGGAGAGACTGTGTCCATGACTCCTACGACGGAGACCATGGTCGGAATCGGCGGCGCCGCGGAGAGCACCGACATGGTGCTCAACATCGGGCCGCAGCACCCGTCCACGCACGGCGTGCTGCGGCTGAAGCTCGTGCTGGACGGCGAGCGCATCACGCATGCGGAGCCCGTGATCGGCTATATGCACCGCGGCGCGGAGAAGCTGTTCGAGGCGCGCGACTACCGCCAGATCATCATGCTCGCCAACCGCCACGACTGGCTGTCGGCCTTCTCCAACGAGCTGGGCGTGGTGCTCGCCGTGGAGCGGATGCTCGGCATGGAGGTCCCCGAGCGCGCGGTGTGGCTGCGCACGCTGCTCGCCGAGCTGAACCGGGTGCTCAACCACCTGATGTTCCTCGGCTCGTACCCGCTGGAGCTCGGCGGGATCACCCCGATCTTCTACGCCTTCCGGGAGCGGGAGGAACTCCAGCACGTCATGGAGGAGGTCTCAGGCGGGCGGATGCACTACATGTTCAACCGCGTGGGCGGCCTCAAGGAGGACCTGCCGGCCGGGTGGACCACGCGCGCGCGTGCCGCCGTCGCCGACGTGCGTTCCCGGATGGACCGGTTCGACGACCTGGTGCTCGGCAACGAGATCTTCCGGGGCCGCACCCGGGGCGTCGGCAGGCTCACCCCGGAGGCCGTGCACGCGTACGGGGTCAGCGGGCCGATCGGGCGCGCCTCGGGCGTCGACTTCGACCTGCGCCGGGACGAGCCGTACCTCGCCTACGGGGAGCTGGGCGACGTCCTGAAGGTGGTGACCCGGCAGGAGGGCGACTGCCTCGCCCGATTCGAGTGCCTCCTGGAGCAGACCCACAACGCGCTCGACCTGGCCGACGCCTGCCTCGACCGGCTCGCCGAGCTGCCGCCCGGGCCCGTCAACCAGCGGCTCCCGAAGGTCCTGAAGGCGCCCGAGGGCCACACCTACGCCTGGACCGAGAACCCGCTCGGCATCAACGGCTACTACCTGGTCAGCAAGGGCGAGAAGACGCCGTACCGGCTGAAGCTGCGCTCGGCCTCGTACAACAACATCCAGGTGCTGACGGAGCTGCTGCCGGGGACGCTGGTCGCGGACATGGTGGCGATCCTGGGGTCGATGTTCTTCGTCGTGGGCGACATCGACAAGTAGGGGCCGGGAGCGGTCCCCGATGCGGCCTAGAGCGGATCCCCGATCCCGACCGGCTGCACCAGCCACCCGAAGTCGCCCAGCCCGCCCGCCGCGGTGAGCTCGGCGGCCTCTCCGGCGCTCGCGAGGGCGCGTACGTAGGCGGCGGGGTCGGTGGACGCCAGTGTGAGCGGGGGGCGTGCGCCGGTCACGCCCAGCGCGCGCAGCGCCTGGCGCTGCGGGAGCAGGCGCCCGCCGGGCAGCGCGCACGCGTCCAGTGCGACATGCGCCGTGATGTCGCACGAGCCGTCCGGCACGGCCGCCGTCTCGCGGCCCTCCCGGAAGCCGGTGAGCGTTCCGAACGGCGGCCGCGTGTCCGCCGTGTGCGCGTAGTCCACGGCGACGGCGAGCCCCCGGCCGAGCGTGGCGACCGCCGAGGACCAGGCCTCGTCCCTGGGCAGGCCGATCTCGGCCCGCAGCCCCGCCTCGTCCGACAGCGGCCACCACCGCGCCAGCCACCGCGCCTGCGCCCCGTCGACCGGCTCCCCGAGCCGTTCGGTCCCGTCCTCCCGGACCAGCACCAGCCGCGCCACGCCCGAGGAGTCCACCTCGGCGACCTCCACCGGCACGTTGTCCAGCCACTCGTTGGCGAACAGCAGCCCGGTCACGCCCTGCGGCGGCTCGGCCAGCCACTCGATCCGGTGATCGAGCCCCTCGGGCCGCTCGGCGACTTCGACGGCGTACGCGCGCGTGCGGGCCGCCACGTCGTCCGGGAGCGCGGCGAGCACCCCGGCGGCCAGCTCGCCCCGCCCCGCCGCCATGTCCACGAAGTCCAGCGTCGCGGGCCGTCCCAGCGCGTCGTCGACCCGGCACAGCAGCCCTGCCACGGCCCCTGCGAACAGCGGCGACGCGTGCACGGACGTGCGGAAGTGCCCGGCCGGACCCTCGGCCCGGCGGTAGAAGCCGTCCGGCCCGTACAGGGCCTCCCGAGCCGCCGCACGCCACCCGCGCCACCCGCGCCCCTCGGGTCCCTCGCCCCTCGTCACTGCTGTCACGGGGCCAGGCTATGCGGACACAACGAACGCAACTCCACCTTGCGGAGTACGCGCGCCCGGTGCGGATCGGTCCTCCGGTTGACCCCTGCACCTATCCCGCTTCCCTACGCTGGGTTACGTGCAGCGCCTCTATGACTTCCTCCGCAGGCACCCGATGTGGGTCGACGGCTCGTGGGCCGTGGTCCTCCTCGGGATTTCCGTGGTCGGCGGAGCGTCGGGCGGATTCGGCCCTCCGGCCGTCGCCGTTCCGCTCGCACTGCTGCTGTGCCTGGTGGTCGCGCTGCGCCGCCGCATGCCGGAGAAGATGCTGCTGCTCGCGACGGCGGTCGGCCTGGCCCAGCTGATCACCGATGTCGAGATGGGTCCCCACGACTTCGCCATGCTGGTGATCGTCTACACGGTCGCGGCGGAGGGCGCGCGCTGGGCGTCCCGCTTCGCGCTGGTCGCCGGCCTGTGCGCGGCCCCCGTGGCGCACCTGCGCTGGCCGAGCGACCAGACGAACATCGCGGGCAACATCGCCCTGACGGTCTTCATGACCGTGCCCTTCGCCCTCGCCTGGGTGCTCGGCGACTCCATCCGCACCCGCCGCGCCTACTTCGCGCAGCTGGAGGAGCGGGCCGCCCGCCTGGAGAGGGAGCGCGAGGCACAGTCCAAGGTCGCCGTCGCCGCGGAACGCGCCCGGATCGCCCGCGAGTTGCACGACGTCGTCGCGCACAACGTCTCGGTGATGGTGGTGCAGGCCGACGGCGCGGCCTACGTCCTCGACGCCGCGCCCGACCAGGCGAAGAAGGCCCTGGAGACCATCTCCTCCACCGGCCGCCAGGCGCTCGCCGAGATGCGCCGCCTGCTCGGCGTGCTGCGCACCGGGGAGCACGAGGAGGCCGGCGAGTACGTGCCGCAGCCCGACGTCCAGCAGATCGAGGACCTCGTCGAGCAGTGCCGCGGGCACGGACTGCCCGTCGACTTCAAGGTCGAGGGCACCCCACGACCGCTGCCCAGCGGCGTCGAGCTCACCGCCTACCGCATCGTGCAGGAGGCGCTCACCAACACCCGTAAGCACGGCGGGCCCAACGCGGGCGCGAGCGTGCGCCTGGTGTACTTCGACGACGGTCTCGGCCTGCTCGTCGAGGACGACGGCAAGGGCGCCCCGCACGAGCTGTACGAGGAAGGCGGGTTCGACGGCCAGGGCCACGGCCTGATCGGCATGCGGGAACGGGTCGGCATGGTCGGCGGCACCCTGGACGCCGGCCCGCGCCCGGGCGGAGGATTCCGCATCAGTGCCCTGCTGCCGCTCAAACCCTCCGGCTGACCTCGGCAGACGCCCCTCGCTGACACTTGTGACAGAGACATGGAAGAGGCCCCGATGACGATCCGCGTGATGCTCGTCGACGACCAGGTGCTGCTGCGCACCGGGTTCCGGATGGTGCTCGCAGCCCAGCCGGACATGGAGGTCGTGGCGGAGGCGGGTGACGGTGTCGAGGCCCTCCAGGCGCTGCGCTCGACCGAGGTCGACGTGGTGCTGATGGACGTCCGCATGCCGAAGCTCGACGGTGTGGAGACGACCCGCCGGATCTGCGCGGACACCGACCCGCCGAAGGTGCTCATCCTGACCACCTTCGACCTCGACGAGTACGCCTTCTCCGGGCTGAAGGCGGGCGCCTCCGGCTTCATGCTCAAGGATGTGCCGCCCGGGGAGCTCCTCGCCGCGATCCGCGCCGTGCACAGCGGTGACGCGGTCGTCGCGCCCTCCACCACCCGGCGGCTCCTGGACCGCTTCGCGCCGATGCTGCCGGGCAGCAAGCAGCCCCAGCACAAGGCGCTGGAACGGCTCACCGAGCGCGAGCGCGAGGTCATGGTGCTGGTCGCGCAGGGCCTGTCCAACGGCGAGATCGCGGCCCGGCTCGTGCTGTCCGAGGCGACCGTGAAGACGCACGTGGGCCGCATCCTGACCAAGCTGGGGCTCAGGGACCGGGTGCAGGTGGTGGTGCTGGCCTACGAGACGGGGCTGGTGCGGGCCGGCGGGCACGGCTGAGCGGCGTACGACGGCCGGTTATCTGAGGATCCCTTCCAGGAACTCGCTGCCGAGGCGGGCCACCACCGTCACGTCCAGCTGGTGCAGGACGTAGCGTCCGCGGCGGCGGGTGGTGATCAGGCCCGCCTTCTTCAGCACGGCCAGATGCCGGGATATCTCCGGGGCCGTCATGCCGTGCACTTGCGCCAGCTCGCCGGTGGTGTACTCGCTGCGGGCCAGATGGCGGCACATGCGCATGCGCACGGGGTGGGACAGCGCGGTCATGCGCAGGGCCAGCTGCTCCAGCGTGGGCGGGGCGGCGAGCTCGGGGGAGCCGACGGGGTAGTGAAGCACCGGCTGCCAGCCGTACCGGTGCAGGACCGCCAGATGAGGCCAGCCCAGGCTCGTCGGGACGAGCAGCAGGCCGCCGTCGCCCGTCGCCGTACGGCCCTCGCCCAGCTTGTCGACCGTGACGGCGGCGGCGGCCTCGTCGAGCGTCACCGCAGGGGACACCGCGGCGAGCGCCTCGGCCAGGCCCCGGTGTCTGAGCAGGTCCGTCTTGTGGCGGGCGTCCGCCGCGAGCTGGTGACGCAGCCGGGACCACGCCTCCGCGAAGAACGCCTCGTCGCAGTCCTGGAGGAACTGCCGCAGCCAGGCCCGGATCCTGGGCGGGTCGGCCAGCAGCCGCTCGCTGAACCGCAGCTGCTGCGGCCCGCGCGCGGCGGCCAGTTCCAGGGAGCGGCGGCGGACCTCCGCGTCGGACAGCGCGTCCGGACCGTGCGAGCAGTACGGCTGCGCGCACGTGAACTCCAGCGCCGCGTCCACGAACTGTTCGTCCGTCAGCTTGTCCAGCAGGTCCAGTTCCTCGGCGAGCGTGGCGCTCGGCAGTGTGCTCCGGCCCGGGATGCCGGCGAAGGGCAAGAACAGGTCCGAGAACGTCGTCCGCCACAGGAAGTCGGCCTCGCACATCCGGTCGGCCAGATGCGGGTCGAGCCGGGCGGTCACGCCCGTCACCCAGCCCTGGAGGCCCGGATGATGCCCCGGCTCGGACAGCGCGTGCAACGCCATGCCCAGCTCGGCCAGGGGCGAGGGCACGACGGCGACCTGCTCCGGCCTCAACCCCGCGATGTCGATGTGCACGCTCATGACCTCATGGTGCACCCCGCCACCGACAACGCCCCCGTCGATTGACGGGCCTCGTCAATCGACGCGACGCCGCCCCCGGCACGGGCGCACGGTGGGGCCACCGGGGCAGCCGCGGAGCCTTCGGACCTCCATCACCCCGTCCCGCAGAGGCGATCCACCATGAGCATCACGCAGCAGTACCTCCTCGACACCTACCGCGCCCAGTCCCTCGGGGAGCCCGCCCCGCCCGCGCCGGGCACGCACGACTGGCAGGTCGTACGGGAGTGGCGCGACGAACGGCAGTTCCGGGCGGTCCTCGCCGGGCGCCCGGCCCGTGGACGGAAGCGGATCAGGCACGCCCTGGGCCGGTGGCTGCCGGTGAGGCGCCGCACTACCCACTGATCTGCCCGGGCAACCGGGCGACGAAGTCGGCGACCGCCGTCTTCACGTCCTCGGCGGTCCACTCCAGCCCGGCGGACCGCACGTGCACCTCCGTGCAGGCCAGGCCCGGGCCGCTCCGGTCCCAGGCGTCGCCGAACAGGAGGGTGCCCGTCTCCTCGGCCGTCCGCACCGCCGCCTCCGCAAGGACGTCCGCGTCGTACGGCAGCCACACCTGGAAGTCGTGAGTGTGCGGCACCTCCGGGTGCACCCGCGCCCACGGCACCCCGGCCGCCGCGAATCCCTCACGCAGGGCGGCGGCCACCACGCGCGCGTGGGCGACGTACTCCGGCAGCCGGGGCAGTTCCCGCTCCAGCCCGACCAGCGCCGACAGGGCCGTCGGGAACTGCTGGAAGACCTGGCCGCCGTACCGGTGCCGCCAGGTCTTCGCCTCGTCCACCAGCTCCCTGGGCCCGGCGAGAGCCGCACCGCCGAATGCCTCAAGGGACTTGTAGAACGACACGTAGACGCTGTCGGCCAGGCCCGCGATCTCCTCCAGGGACCGCCCGAAATGAACCGTGGACTCCCACAGGCGGGCCCCGTCGAAGTGCACCACCGCGTCCCGCTCCCGCGCGGCCGCCACCACCTCGGTGAGCTCTGCCCAGGAGGGCAGCACGAAACCGGCGTCCCTCAGGGGCAGTTCCAGCATCAGCGCCCCGAAGGGCTCCTCGAAGTCACGCACCTCGGCGGCGGCGGGCAGCCGGGGCTCGCCCGTCACACGCACCGGCCGCAGGCCGCCGACCTCGCTGAACGCGTTCCGCTCGTGCACCTCGGGATGGCTGAGCGCGTGCAGGGCGACGGTCGGGTTGCCGGTCCGGCCCGCCCAGCAGCGCAGCGCCACCTGCTGGGCCATCGTGCCCGTCGGGAAGAACGCGGCGGCCTCGGTGCCGAGCAGTCCGGCGACCTTCGTCTCCAGCGCCTCGACGACGCCGTCGCCGTAGACGTCGGACAGCTCGTCCAGGTCGTACAGGTCCTCCGCCCCGTCCAGCTCCGCCAGCCGCTCCCGGAGCGTCTTGTGGAAGCCGAAGCGGGCGAACACCCGCCGTGCGCCCCGGTGTGCGGCCAGCCGCCGCTCCCGGAGCCGTGTCCTCCGGTCCTCGTCCGGCAGTTGTCCGGTCGCCTGCTCGTCCTGTTCCGCCGTGTCACTCATGGCCCGGATCATCCCGCGCGCGTCTGCGGGCGGGCACCCTGATTTCCGTACGACCGTGCACGCGCGCGGTGTCCACGCGCGACGTCCGCCGGAATGCACACCCTGTGGACAACCGAACGCCCCTCGAACCGATCGCGTTAACATG
This sequence comes from Streptomyces sp. NPDC052064, assembly GCF_055585925.1. NCBI lineage: Bacteria > Bacillati > Actinomycetota > Actinomycetes > Kitasatosporales > Streptomycetaceae > Streptomyces > Streptomyces sp. NPDC052064. The sequence continues at coordinate 45,423 of NZ_JBVJJE010000002.1, read as the reverse complement.
ACGAGAAATCGTCCGGTACCCGGAGCGGACTGGAACGGGAAGGCCGCCGTCGAGTGAACACAACCCCACAGCCAGACCCCAAGGACCGCCCCGCGCGGCTCACCGTCGGCGTCGTCGGCGCCGGCCGCGTGGGACCCGCGCTGGCCGCGTCCCTCCAGCTCGCCGGGCACCGCCCGGTCGCCGTCTCCGCGGTCTCCGACGTCTCCCGGCGCCGCGCCGCGCAACTGCTGCCCGACGTGCCGGTGATGCCGCCCGCCGAGGTCCTCCAGCGGTCCGAGCTGGTCCTGCTGACGGTTCCGGACGACGCCCTGCCCGAGCTGGTCACTGGCCTCGCCGACACCGGGTCCGTACGGCCGGGACAGCTGCTCGTGCACACCTCCGGGCGGTACGGCGCGCGGGTGCTCGACCCCGCCCTGCGCGCGGGCGCCCTGCCGCTGGCCCTGCACCCCGCGATGACCTTCACCGGCACGCCCGTGGACGTCCAGCGGCTGGCCGGCTGCTCCTTCGGCGTCACCGCGCCCGAGGAGCTGCGGATGGCCGCCGAGGCCCTGGTCATCGAGATGGGCGGCGAGCCGGAGTGGATCGCCGAGGAGAACCGGCCGCTCTACCACGCGGCCCTCGCGCTCGGCGCCAACCACCTGGTCACCCTGGTCGCCCAGTCCATGGAGCTGCTGCGCACGGCCGGGGTCGCGGCCCCCGACCGGATGCTCGGCCCGCTGCTCGGCGCGGCCCTGGACAACGCCCTGCGCTCCGGCGACGCGGCCCTCACCGGCCCGGTCGCGCGCGGGGACGCGGGCACGGTCGCCGCGCACGTCAGCGAGCTGCGCCGGCACGCCCCGCAGACCGTCGCCGGCTACCTGGCGATGGCCCGCGCCACCGCCGACCGGGCCCTGGCACACGGCCTGCTGAAGCCGGAGCTCGCCGAGGACCTCCTCGGGGTACTCGCCCACGGGACCGACGGCACCGAAGGGGACGCCCGATGACCACCACCCTGCTCAGCACCGCCGGTGAACTGCACGCACGCGCGCGTACGGGCCGCCGAGCCGTGGTGATGACCATGGGCGCGCTGCACGAGGGCCACGCCGCGCTGATCCGCACCGCGCGCGCCATCGCCGGGCCGGACGGCGAGGTCGTCGTCACCGTCTTCGTCAATCCGCTCCAGTTCGGCGCGGGCGAGGACCTCGACCGCTACCCGCGCACCCTGGACGCCGACGTGAAGCTGGCCGGGGAGTCGGGCGCGGACGTCGTGTTCGCCCCGGCCGTCGACGAGGTCTACCCCGGCGGCGAGCCCCAGGTCCGCATCACCGCGGGCCCCATGGGCGAGCGGCTGGAGGGCGCCTCCCGCCCGGGCCACTTCGACGGCATGCTCACGGTCGTCGCCAAGCTGCTGCACCTCACCCGCCCCGATGTCGCCCTGTACGGCCAGAAGGACGCCCAGCAGCTCGCCCTGATCCGCCGCATGGTGCGGGACCTGAACTTCGGCGTGGAGATCGTCGGAGTCCCCACCGTCCGTGAGGAGGACGGCCTGGCCCTGTCCAGCCGCAACCGCTACCTCTCGCCCGCCGAGCGGCGCACCGCCCTCGCGCTGTCCAGTGCCCTGTTCGCGGGCCAGGACCGGCATGCCGCCCAGGAGGCGCTGCGCGCCCGGGCCCGCGAAGTGCCCGCCACGCGCGCGCGTGCCGAGGCACTCAGCGCCATAGGGGAGTCCCGCGCGGCAGCGGACGCGCACGCCGTCGCGACGGCGGTCCCGGGCGGCCCGGCCGCCGTCCGCGCGGCCGCCCGCCAGGTCCTCGACGAGGCAGCCCGCCTCGATCCGCCGCTCGCGCTGGACTACCTCGCCCTGGTCGACCCGTCCGACTTCACCGAGATCGGGAACGACTTCACCGGCGAGGCGGTCCTCGCCGTCGCCGCCCGGGTCGGGACGACCCGGCTGATCGACAACATTCCCCTCACCTTCGGAGCCGCCTCGTGACCAGCACAGGCATACGACTGCACGCGCCCGCACCCGGGTGGTCCCTCTCCGCGGACGTGGTCGTCGTCGGCTCCGGCGTCGCCGGCCTCACCGCCGCCCTGCGCTGCGAGGCGGCCGGCCTCACCACCGTCGTCGTCACCAAGGCCCGGCTGGACGACGGCTCCACCCGCTGGGCCCAGGGCGGCATCGCCGCGGCCCTCGGCGAGGGCGACACCCCCGAACAGCACCTGGACGACACCCTGGTCGCCGGCGCGGGCCTGTGCGACGAGGAAGCGGTCCGCATCCTCGTCACCGAGGGCCCCGACGCCGTACGGCGCCTCATCGAGACCGGCGCCCAGTTCGACGAGTCCTCCGAGGGCGGCCTGGAACTCACCCGCGAGGGCGGCCACCACCGCCGCCGCATCGCCCACGCCGGCGGCGACGCCACCGGGGCCGAGATCTCCAGGGCCCTGGTCGAGGCGGTACGCGCGCGTGGCGTGCGCACGGTCGAGAACGCGCTCGTCCTGGACCTCCTCACGGACGCCGAGGGCCGCACGGCAGGCGTCACCCTGCACGTCATGGGGGAGGGCCAGCACGACGGCGTAGGGGCCGTTCACGCCCCCGCCGTGGTCCTCGCGACCGGTGGCATGGGCCAGGTCTTCTCGGCCACGACCAACCCGTCCGTCTCGACGGGCGACGGCGTGGCCCTCGCCCTCCGCGCGGGCGCCGAGGTGAGCGACCTGGAGTTCGTCCAGTTCCACCCGACGGTCCTCTTCCTGGGCTCCGACGCGGAGGGCCAGCAGCCCCTGGTCTCCGAGGCGGTACGCGGCGAGGGCGCCCACCTGGTCGACGCCGACGGCGTGCGCTTCATGCAGGGGCAGCACGAACTGGCCGAACTCGCCCCCCGGGACATCGTCGCCAAGGGCATCATGCGCCGCATGCAGGAGCAGGACGCCGAGCACATGTTCCTCGACGCCCGGCACTTCGGCGCCGACATGTGGGAACACCGCTTCCCGACGATCCTCGCCGCCTGCCGTGCCCACGGCATCGACCCGGTCACCGAGCCCATCCCGATCGCCCCGGCCGCCCACTACGCCTCCGGCGGCGTCCGCACCGACTCCCAGGGCCGTACGACGGTCCCCGGCCTGTACGCGTGCGGCGAGGTCGCCTGCACCGGTGTGCACGGCGCCAACCGCCTCGCCTCCAACTCCCTCCTCGAAGGCCTGGTCTACGCCGAGCGCATCGCGGCAGACATCGCCGCGAGCCACGCGGAAACCGGCCTCCACACGCGCGTGCCCCAGCCCCTGCCCTACCCGGAGACCCCCGAGCACCCCCTGCTCACCCCGGAGGCCCGCTTCACGATCCAGCGGATCATGGCGAACGGGGCCGGCGTCCTGCGCTCGGCGGAGTCCCTCGCCAAGGCCGCCGACCAGCTCCAGCAGCTGCACACCGACGCCCGCGACGCCCTCGCCGAGAACGGCAAGACCGCCGAGGCCGGCGTCGACACCTGGGAGGCCACCAACCTGCTGTGCGTGGCCCGCGTCCTGGTCACCGCGGCCCGGCTGCGCGAGGAGACCCGGGGCTGCCACTGGCGCGAGGACCGGCCCGAGCGCGACGACACCACCTGGCGGCGCCACATCGTCGTACGCCTGAACCCCGACCGCACGCTGGCCGTGCACACCACCGACACCACACACTTCCCCACGACTTTCCCGCCCCAGGCCCCCCAGGAGCAGTGACCGACGTGAGCACCCCCGACCTTCCCCTCGCCTCGTCCGGAGGCTGCGGAGACGGCTGCGCCTGCGGCGCGGACGACGAGGCGTACCTGGAGTGCGGCCTGGACCCCGCACTCGCCCAGCTCCTGGCCGACGCCGGCCTCGACCCCGTCGAGGTCGAGGACATCGCCAACGTGGCCCTCCAGGAGGACCTGGCCCACGGCGTGGACGTGACGACGGTGGCGACGATCCCCGAGGACGCGGTGTCCACCGCCGACTTCACCGCACGCGAGGCGGGCGTCGTGGCCGGCCTCCGGATCGCCGAAGCCGTCATCTCGGTCGTCTGCGCGGAGGAACTCGAGATCGAGCGCCACGCCGAGGACGGCGACCGCGTCGAGGCGGGCCAGAAGCTCCTCTCGGTCACCACCCGCACCCGCGACCTCCTCACGGCCGAACGCAGCGCGCTGAACATCCTGTGCCGCCTGTCGGGCATCGCGACGGCCACGCGTGCGTGGACGGACGTCCTGGACGGCACGAAGGCCAAGGTCCGCGACACCCGCAAGACGACACCCGGCCTGCGCTCCCTCGAGAAGTACGCGGTCCGCTGCGGCGGCGGCGTCAACCACCGCATGTCCCTCTCGGACGCGGCCCTCGTCAAGGACAACCACGTGGTCGCCGCGGGCGGCGTCGCCCAGGCCTTCAGGGCCGTACGCGAACGCTTCCCCGACGTCCCCATCGAGGTCGAGGTCGACACCCTGCACCAGCTCCGCGAGGTCCTGGACGCCGGCGCCGACCTGATCCTCCTGGACAACTTCACGCCGGGCGAGTGCGAGGAGGCGGTCGCCGTCGTCCAGGGCCGCGCCGCCCTGGAGGCCTCGGGCCGCCTGACCCTCGACAACGCCAAGGCGTACGCGGACACCGGCGTCGACTACCTGGCCGTCGGAGCCCTCACCCATTCCTCGCCGATCCTGGACATCGGCCTGGACCTGCGGCCGGCGGAGTAGGGAGCGGGTACGGGCCATGCTGCTGACGATCGACGTAGGCAACACCCACACCGTCCTGGGCCTGTTCGACGGCGAGGACATCGTCGAACACTGGCGCATCTCCACGGACGCGCGCCGCACCGCCGACGAGCTGGCGGTCCTCCTCCAGGGTCTGATGGGCATGCACCCGCTCCTCGGCGACGAACTGGGCGACGGCATCGACGGCATCGCCATCTGCGCGACCGTGCCCTCGGTCCTGCACGAGCTCCGCGAGGTGACGCGCCGCTATTACGGCGACGTCCCGGCGGTCCTGGTCGAACCGGGCGTCAAGACGGGCGTCCCGATCCTCATGGACAACCCCAAGGAGGTCGGCGCGGACCGCATCATCAACGCGGTCGCGGCGGTCGAGCTCTACGGCGGCCCCGCGATCGTCGTCGACTTCGGCACGGCGACGACGTTCGACGCGGTCAGCGCGCGCGGCGAGTACGTCGGCGGGGTCATCGCCCCCGGAATCGAGATCTCCGTCGAGGCCCTCGGCGTCCGCGGTGCCCAGCTCCGCAAGATCGAGGTGGCCCGGCCCCGCAGCGTCATCGGCAAGAACACGGTCGAGGCGATGCAGTCGGGCATCATCTACGGTTTCGCCGGCCAGGTCGACGGGGTCGTCAACCGTGTGGCCCGCGAGCTGTCCGAGGACCCGGACGATGTCACGGTCATCGCGACGGGCGGCCTGGCACCGATGGTCCTGGGCGAGTCGTCGGTCATCGACGAACACGAGCCGTGGCTGACGCTGGTCGGGTTGCGGCTGGTGTACGAGCGGAACGTGTCGCGTATGTGACCGACGTTGTCGCTGGGGCCGGGTGGGTGCGCAACTCGGCGCGACGAGGTGCCCCCCCTCAAGCTCTTCGAGCAGGGGGTACCCCCAGCGCCCCAGCGGTACGACTGCCCGCAGCTACGCGGACCCGCACCCGCCGCCCCACCACCGGGAGCAGGCACCCGCGGTGCGCACCCCCGCCCACCCGGGTGGTCCCCCGCGCCACACCCGTCCGTTATGCAGGATTTGTCTGATTAGCGCGTATCGTCGCCGCATGCCCACGCCATACGGATCCCGCGGCGGCATGGCGTTCGGCGTGGAGGAGCTGCGTGTGCTCCGCCGCGCTCTCGCCCTCGCCCTCCACCCCACCTCCGCCTCGGCCGACGACGTCCAGGACTGCCTCCGCCTCGCAGAGTCGCTCGACGAGGCGATGCGGGAGGGGGCCAGGCTGCGTGCCTTCCTCGTGGCCGACCTGGGCCGGTACCGCGCCGCCCTCCCCGGCACCGCCGCCGGCTACCTCACGCTCCTGGACGAGGCGCTGGGCGCCGGATATCGCCCCCACCCCGACGACTTCGCCGCCCTCCGCGCCCTGCGTGGCAACCCCACCGCCGCCGCCCTCCTGGACCGCTGCGCCCTGCTCGCCGGGCATCAGTCCGCAGGCACCGGCTCGCACTCCCTCTCACCCGCCGCTCACCCGGTCACGCCCGGCGCCCCGGCCGTCCCCGCCTCCCGCACCCGCCTCCTGGCCCTCCCCGGAGGCCTCTCCGGCGCCGCCGAGGACAGCCCCGAGAAGCAGCCCGAGAAGAAGCCCGCACGAAAGCCGGCGGCCCCGAAGCCCGCCCCCAAGCCCACCCCGGCCCCCGCCCCGGGCGCCCCGAAACCCAGCCGCCCGATCCCCACCCCGGGCGAGGTGTTCCCGCGCCGCAAGCCCACTCCGCCGCCCCCGGCGAACCCCCAGCAGCTCGCCGCGGGCTGACGTGGCTACTCTGGATCCATGGACTATGTCTCCGCGCTCCTGCCCCCGGTCGTCATGGCCATCTTCTTCATCGGCGTGATCCGGGTGATCGTGAAGACACAGGGCGGCCCCAACAAGGCCAAGGAGGACGCGGCCGTCGACGCCGCCCTCGCGCGCGTGGACGGCGCCCGCCAGTCCTCCGTGACACCCCCGAAGGCCGAAGCCTGACCCGACCGCTGCAGCCCCCGGCACAGCGCTCCGACGGCGTACGACTCCGTGCGGCCGCCCTCCCCGGCGGAGTTCGCACTTTCGAGTCGTACGCCCTTTTTGCTCCCGTTCGCCGGTGAAGCGCACGTCCGCCACGCCAATACCGAGATCTCCCACTATTGTTCTGAGCTGTGCCTCGCCCATTGGGAGAACTCGAAGACGCGGTCATGTCGCGGGTGTGGAAGTGGAACCGCCCGGTGACCGTTCGAGAAGTCCTGGAAGATCTTCAGAAGGAGCGGTCCATCGCGTACACCACCGTGATGACCGTTTTGGACAATCTCCATCAGAAGGGCTGGGTGCGCCGCGAGGCGGAAGGCCGTGCCTATCGATATGAGGCGGTGTCCACGCGCGCCGCCTACGCCGCCGCCCTGATGAACGACGCCTGGTCGCAGAGCGACAACCCCGCCGCGGCTCTCGTCGCCTTCTTCGGGATGATGAGCGAGGAACAGCGAGAGGCTCTCCGCGATGCCGTACGCATCGTCCAGGTCCCGGAAACCCAGAAACCGACCGGACCGTCGGAACCGGCCGAACCGGCGGAACGAACCGAACCGGCGGAACCGCTGGAGAACCCCGCCTCTGCTCAGGACCCCGACGGGCGATAGCGTCCCCGTCATGTCCGCGAAGAGCCCCGAAGCCCCCGCAAAAGCCATCACCGTCCGGCGGGCCCGTACCAGCGATGTCCCGGCCGTGCGCCGCCTCCTTGACGCCTACGTCCGCGGCGGCATCCTGCTCGACAAAGCAACGGTGACGCTTTACGAGGACATCCAGGAGTTCTGGGTCGCGGAACGGGACGACAACGCCGAGGTCGTCGGCTGCGGCGCCCTGCACGTGATGTGGGAAGACCTCGCGGAAGTGCGCACTCTCGCCGTGAAGCCCGGCCTGAAGGGCGCGGGCGTCGGACACCAGTTGCTGGAGAAGTTGCTGCACACCGCCCGCTGGCTCGGCGTTCGCCGAGTTTTCTGTCTGACCTTCGAAGTGGACTTCTTCAGCAAGCACGGCTTCGTGGAGATCGGCGAGACGCCTGTCGACACGGATGTCTACGCGGAGCTGCTGCGTTCCTATGACGAGGGTGTCGCGGAGTTCCTCGGTCTCGAACGAGTGAAACCGAACACCTTGGGCAACAGCCGGATGCTTCTGCATCTGTGATCGCCGGGGCGGACACACAAGCCAGTCGCAAGTCGGTCGCAAGACCGCCCGCTCGGTTCGTCAAGACATATTCCGCACCACCGCCCTGTCCGGGTGCCCTATGTCCGAAACGCGCACGTTTCCGGACGGGGGCGGGGCTGCCGGTCTCTGCCGAGGGTTTGTGTTTTTCCGGCAAAAGCGGTTTGCTTTCCGAGGTACTGCAGTACTGCATATAACAGGGGACGGCGATACGGCGGACGCCGGCACACCCCGGCCCTGAAGATATCGATGAAAGGAAATCCGGTGGCACAGAAGGTTCAGGTCCTTCTTGTCGACGACCTCGACGGTGGCGAGGCGGACGAGACCGTGACGTTCGCGCTGGACGGCAAGACGTACGAGATCGATCTCACCACTGCCAATGCGGACAAGCTCCGCGGCCTTCTCGAGCCTTACGTGAAGGGCGGTCGTCGTACCGGAGGCCGTGCTTCGGGCGGGCGTGGAAAGGCACGCGCGGCTTCGAGCGGCAGCCAGGACACCGCGGCCATCCGCGCCTGGGCGAAGGAGAACGGTTACGAGGTCAACGACCGCGGCCGTGTTCCCGCGACCATCCGCGAGGCCTACGAGAAGGCCAACGGCTGAACAGCGGCACTACCGACCCTGCGCACGCAAGGCCGGCGGCTGCGCGCACGCGCGCCGCAGCCGGACCCGGTGGCACTGCGTGGCCACCGTGTTCACCAGCCGCACGAGATCGGGGGCGTCTCCACCGCCCCCCAAGGCCGACAGCGTCGGCAGCGAGGCCTCGACCTCGCATCCCGGCTCGGGGGGCCGCAGCCACACAGCGGCCCCCTGGGAACCGAACCGGCCCAGGGGAAGCGGCCGGCCACGGGAGGAGCCGGGCTCGGGAGACAGCGTGCCGTCCGTCTCAGGGACCGACGGCACAAGCGCCTGACGGGACAGCGGCCCGCCCCTCTCGGCGGCGGCCGACGCGACCCCCTCACAGGGCGGCGGCCTGCCCCTCTCGCGCGACACCGAGCTGTCCGTCTCGCGCAAGAACGACGCGCACGTCTCGTGGGGCGGCGGCCCGCCCCTCTCGCACGGAATCAAGCCGTCTGTCTCTCGGCACAACGGCGCGTCCGTCCCGCAGGGCGGCGGCCCGCCTCTCTCGCGCGACCCCGAGCCGTCTGTCTCGCGCGCGAACGGTGTGTCTCTCTCGTAGGGCGGCGGCCCGCCCCTGTCACACGACACCGAGCGGTCCGTCTCGCAGCGCAGCGGCCCGCCCCTTCCGCGCGCCAACGGCACTTCCATCCCCGGCGGCCGAGGCGCCTCCATGGCACCCCCCGCCCCGATCGCCGTCAGACCGAGCGGCAGCGTCCCCCACTCCAGCCACTCCAGCAGTCCGGGCAGTTCCTCCGCACTGCCCGGGGCCACCAGGAGCCGCATCCGGTCGCCGAGTACGGCCACCGGGGAGGCCGGCCCCAAGCGCCGCAGGGCCGCGTGTCCCGCCTCGGCCGGCACGTCCAGGACGTCGTAGCGCACCCCCACCACCAGCCGCAGAGGATCGCCGGGCACCGTCGGCCAGCCCAGTTCGTTCTCGTACCACCGCCGGACCTGACAGCTCGCGTCGAGCGGCCGACGGCGGAGCGGGATGGGGCCGGGGGCTCCGAACATGCCAAGTGCAACAGCCGGAAGGGCATGCAGGTTACGCTGGGTGTGATGACGAGCGCACACAGTGGCGAGATGGGGGCGTGCAGGGGGTGCGGGGAGGCGCAAGGTTGTTCGCCCGTAGCGGAGGGAAGAGGGGCGCTCGGCATGGACTTCCAGTCCGTACGGGTAAGACATCCCTAGTGGGAGGGGGCGACACGCAGGAAAGGCCGTCTCACGTTCGCCATGGGCGTACTGGCGAAGGGGGTAACTGCCTGGCCTGCGGGAACATCGTCTCGCACCATCGGGTTGGAGCAGATGTCGGCGTTCGGGGTCAGGAGGCCAAGGACGGTGTCGGCAGTTGGAATGAGCGGTCCCCGCTTGCGGGACTAAGCTGCGGAAGGACAGGGAGGGGAAGTTCCCCCCACTGCCTGACCGCTCTGAGGAGCGATTAACGATGTTCGAGAGGTTCACCGACCGCGCGCGGCGGGTTGTCGTCCTGGCTCAGGAAGAAGCCCGGATGCTCAACCACAACTACATCGGCACTGAACACATCCTCCTGGGTCTGATCCACGAGGGTGAAGGTGTCGCCGCCAAGGCCCTTGAGAGCCTCGGGATTTCGCTCGAGGCGGTCCGCCAGCAGGTGGAGGAGATCATCGGCCAGGGCCAGCAGGCCCCGTCGGGTCACATCCCCTTCACCCCGCGTGCCAAGAAGGTCCTGGAGCTGTCGCTCCGCGAGGCCCTTCAGCTGGGCCACAACTACATCGGCACGGAGCACATCCTGCTCGGCCTGATCCGCGAGGGCGAGGGCGTCGCCGCCCAGGTCCTGGTCAAGCTGGGCGCAGATCTGAACCGCGTGCGGCAGCAGGTGATCCAGCTGCTCTCCGGTTACCAGGGCAAGGAGACCGCCACCGCCGGCGGTCCTGCCGAGGGCACGCCCTCCACGTCCCTGGTCCTCGACCAGTTCGGCCGGAACCTCACCCAGGCCGCTCGTGAGTCCAAGCTCGACCCGGTCATCGGGCGCGAGAAGGAGATCGAGCGGGTCATGCAGGTGCTGTCCCGCCGTACGAAGAACAACCCGGTCCTGATCGGTGAGCCCGGCGTCGGTAAGACCGCCGTCGTCGAGGGTCTCGCCCAGGCCATCGTCAAGGGCGAGGTGCCCGAGACCCTCAAGGACAAGCACCTCTACACCCTGGACCTCGGCGCGCTGGTCGCCGGCTCCCGCTACCGCGGTGACTTCGAGGAGCGCCTGAAGAAGGTCCTCAAGGAGATCCGCACCCGCGGCGACATCATCCTGTTCATCGACGAGCTGCACACGCTGGTCGGTGCGGGTGCCGCCGAGGGCGCCATCGACGCGGCCTCGATCCTGAAGCCGATGCTGGCCCGCGGTGAGCTGCAGACCATCGGTGCGACCACGCTGGACGAGTACCGCAAGCACCTGGAGAAGGACGCGGCCCTCGAGCGCCGCTTCCAGCCCATCCAGGTCGCCGAGCCGTCCCTGCCGCACACGATCGAGATCCTCAAGGGTCTCCGTGACCGGTACGAGGCGCACCACCGCGTGTCCATCACGGACGAGGCGCTGGTCCAGGCCGCCACCCTGGCCGACCGGTACATCTCGGACCGCTTCCTGCCGGACAAGGCGATCGACCTGATCGACGAGGCCGGTTCCCGGATGCGCATCCGCCGGATGACCGCGCCGCCGGACCTGCGCGAGTTCGACGAGAAGATCGCCGGTGTCCGCCGCGACAAGGAGTCCGCGATCGACTCGCAGGACTTCGAGAAGGCCGCCTCCCTGCGCGACAAGGAGAAGCAGCTCCTCGCTGCCAAGGCCAAGCGGGAGAAGGAGTGGAAGGCCGGCGACATGGACGTCGTCGCCGAGGTCGACGGCGAGCTGATCGCCGAGGTCCTCGCCACGGCCACGGGCATCCCGGTCTTCAAGCTGACCGAGGAGGAGTCCAGCCGCCTGCTCCGCATGGAGGACGAGCTCCACAAGCGGGTCATCGGTCAGAAGGACGCCGTCAAGGCGCTGTCGAAGGCGATCCGTCGTACGCGTGCCGGTCTGAAGGACCCGAAGCGTCCCGGTGGTTCGTTCATCTTCGCCGGCCCGTCCGGTGTCGGTAAGACCGAGCTGTCCAAGGCCCTCGCCGAGTTCCTCTTCGGTGACGAGGACGCGCTGATCTCCCTCGACATGTCGGAGTTCAGCGAGAAGCACACGGTGTCGCGTCTCTTCGGTTCGCCCCCCGGTTACGTGGGCTACGAGGAGGGCGGCCAGCTGACGGAGAAGGTCCGCCGCAAGCCGTTCTCGGTCGTCCTCTTCGACGAGGTCGAGAAGGCCCACCCGGACATCTTCAACTCGCTGCTGCAGATCCTGGAGGACGGTCGCCTGACCGACTCCCAGGGCCGGGTCGTGGACTTCAAGAACACGGTCATCATCATGACGACCAACCTCGGCACCCGGGACATCTCCAAGGGCTTCAACCTGGGCTTCGCGGCTCAGGGCGACACCAAGTCCAACTACGAGCGCATGAAGAACAAGGTCTCGGACGAGCTCAAGCAGCACTTCCGGCCCGAGTTCCTCAACCGCGTCGACGACGTGGTCGTCTTCCCGCAGCTGACCCAGGACGACATCCTCGCGATCGTCGACCTGATGATCGGCAAGGTGGACGAGCGGCTGAAGGACCGGGACATGGGCATCGAGCTCTCCCAGTCCGCCAAGGAGCTGCTGTCCAAGAAGGGCTACGACCCCGTGCTGGGCGCCCGGCCGCTGCGCCGGACCATCCAGCGCGAGATCGAGGACAGCCTCTCCGAGAAGATCCTCTTCGGCGAGCTGCGTCCCGGTCACATCGTGGTCGTGGACACCGAGGGCGAGGGCGAGACCAAGACCTTCACCTTCCGCGGCGAGGAGAAGTCGGCCCTGCCGGACGTCCCGCCGATCGAGCAGGCGGCCGGTGGCACGGGACCGAACCTGAGCAAGGACGTGTAAGCGTCACGGTCGAGTGAGAGGGGCCGGTGCTGAGAAGCACCGGCCCCTTTCGCATGCCCTGGGCGCGCATGCCAGGGCGCATGCCCTGCGGTGTTACGACAGCTGCCCGTTGTAGTCCGGCAGCTTGTACGTCTTCTCGGCGTGGCCGCCCGAGAGGTCGGTGGCGCTGTTACCGATGTTCGCGATGATCGTGTAGCCCTTCTTCTCGACGTCGACGCGCTGAGCCGTCTTGTACTCGGCGACGTTCTTGAAGAGGTCGATGAAGTTCCGCACGTAGAGGCCGGAGACCTGGTAGCCGGCCTGCTTGAGGTTGTACTCGGTGACCGAGTGGATGATGTCCGGGCGGGCGGTCACGAAGAACAGGGCGACGCCGCGCTCCTGGGCGTATCTGGCGGCCGCCAGGACCGGCTTGTTGGCCGGCTGCGGGTAGCTGAAGCCGAAGTCGGTCTCCAGCGTGGTGTTGTCGATGTCGAAGACGATCGCCTGCTTCTCGCCCGGCTTGGCGGCCGCGATCCGCTGCTTCAGGTAGGGCATCGCCTGGTCCATCACCGCCTGGCAGTCCTTCTGCCAGGTCGCGTAGTCGACGTCTGCGGCGGCGGCCGTGGTGACCGTGGTGGCGGCACCGGCGGGGGCCGCGGCGTCGGCCGGTGCGGCCATCGCAACGAGGGCGGCCGCCGAGACGGCGGTCACTGAGGCGCGGCGCAACCAGGGGCGTCGGGTCTGCATGTCGTGGGGGTCCTCTCACATCCGTGACGCTCTGCCAACATGTCGTGTGCATGTTCGTGGGCGGGGATGGCGCGAGGGGAACCGTAGGGTTACCGAACGGTAGGTGCATAGAGGCGTGCGCCACATTTCCGGAATGGCCGAAGAGGGCCCCCGGTGACATGCCGCACAGGCGATATGTCCGTTACTAGGCGGAATAGTGCTGAACGGGTCGGAAGGAAAGGGAGCCTTGCCCCGCAGGGCAGGCTGAAGTGCGGTGCAGTGCCCTGATTTGCCCCGAATGGGTGCTGTGTCAAGAGACGTAGAACACTGAACTAAATTACTAACTTAGGCCGTAGATCACGCTTTTTGAGGTTTGTCGGACTTCGGGTTACCAAGGGATGGCCATTCGGCGAGCGACTGTGCGCCGGGTGGTTTTCTCCGTCCCCTTCCCCACGAGGTTTCGATGTCCCAGCGCGTCACGTCCCGTTCTTCCCGTACGTCCCAGCTCCGCACCCGTGCGACCGTGCTGGCCGCCGGCCTCGGTGTCTCGGTCGCACTGGGAGCCGGGGTCGCGTCCGCCGCCGACACCACGGCCGCGTCCGGTGCCGCCAGTGCCGTCCAGGCGCAGGCTGCCGCCCAGGCCAAGTCCGCCAAGGCCGAGGCCGCGAAGGCTGAGAAGGCCGCCAAGGCCGCCGCCGCGAAGAAGGCGGCTGCCGCCAAGAAGGCCGCCGTGAAGAAGGCCGCCAAGAAGGCCAAGCCGTCCTGGGTCGACCCGGTGAAGAAGTACAAGCTCTCCGCGAGCTTCGCCCAGAACGGCGGTATGTGGCAGTCCACCCACAGCGGTCAGGACTTCGCCGTGCCGAGTGGCACCCAGGTCGTCGCCGCCCACGGCGGCACCGTCGTCAAGGCCGGCGGCAACGGCGCCGGTGACGGCCCCGCGTACGGCAATGCCGTCGTGATCAAGCACGGCAACGGCACGTACTCGCAGTACGCCCACCTGTCGAAGGTCAAGGTGAACGTCGGCCAGGTCGTCAAGACCGGCCAGGAGATCGCCCGGTCCGGCAACACCGGTAACTCGAGCGGTCCGCACCTGCACTTCGAGATCCGTACGACCCCGAACTACGGCTCGGCGGTCGACCCGGTGAAGTTCCTGCGCGCCAAGGGCGTCAAGGTCTGACGGTTCCGGACGGCCCGAGCCTGCTAGGAGCGCTGAGTTCCCTGGTGGGCCTGGGTCACCAGGTCCGTGGCGACCTCGAGGACGGCTTTGTTCTTGTCCTCGGGGTCGCCTTCCAGGTCCTGGAGCAGGAACATCCCGGCGTGCAGCGTGAAGATCGCGCTGACGCAGCGGACCTGGTCGACCATGTCGGCGTCCGGGTCGATGATGATGTCGCGCAGACCGCGGATGCGCTCCTTGAAGGAGTCGCCGATCTGCAGTTCCCGCACCGTCGCCTGGTTGTCGTGCATGAAGCGGAACAGCGGCGTGGCGCCGGACAGGGTCTCCGCGTAACGGCGGACGATCTCCTGCTTGGTGTCGAGCGTGTGCGGCTGCTGCCGCCCCCACTCGATCAGCTCCTCGATCGGCTTCGTGAGGTCCTCGAAGATGCTGACGAGGATTTCTTCCTTCGTCTTGAAGTGGTAGTAGAGAGCCGCCTTGGTGACCTCCAGGCGTTCCGCGATCTCGCGCAGGGAGGTCTTCTCGTAGCCCTGCTCCGCGAAGAGTTCGAGGGCCACGTCCTGGATGCGCTGGCGGGTGTCCCCGCGGCGCCGCTGCCTGGTGCCGTCCATGGTGCCGCCCATCCTCCTACGCCGCTCCCTTTCCATAAAACTTACTTGACGCCCGGCTAGTTCCGCGGCTAGCTTCCGAGTGTAGTCACTAGCCGGTCGGCAAGTAAGTAGCGGTAGCTGGGGGAGTGGGAAAGCAATGGCGGACACGACGGACACACCGGCGGTCGGCGCCGACATCGGCGGGAAACAGCCGAAGAGCGTGCGGGTCGTGCTGCTCGCGCTCATGATCGCGATGATGCTCGCGATGCTCGACAACATGATCATCGGTACGGCGATGCCGACGATCGTCGGTGAGCTGGGCGGGCTGGAACACCTCGCCTGGGTGGTCACCGCGTACACGCTCGCGACCGCGGCCTCCACCCCGCTGTGGGGCAAGCTCGGCGACATGTACGGCCGCAAGGGCACGTTCATGTCGTCCATCGTCATCTTCCTGATCGGCTCCGCGCTCAGCGGCATGGCCCAGAACATGGGCGAGCTGATCGGCTTCCGCGCCGTCCAGGGCCTCGGCGCCGGCGGTCTGATGGTCGGCGTCATGGCGATCATCGGTGACCTCATCCCACCCCGGGAGCGCGGCAAGTACCAGGGCATGATGGCCGGCGTCATGGCGCTGGCGATGATCGGCGGTCCGCTGGTCGGCGGCACGATCACCGACAACTGGGGCTGGCGCTGGGCGTTCTACATCAACCTGCCGCTCGGCGTGGTCGCGCTGATCGCCGTCAGTGCGGTGCTGCACCTGCCGAAGAAGCGGTCCGAGGCGCGGATCGACTACCTGGGCGCCGCCCTGCTGACCGTCGGCATCACCGCGATCGTGCTCGTCACCACCTGGGGTGGCACGGAGTACGCCTGGACCTCCGCTCGGATCATGGAGCTGATCGGCATCGGGGTCGCCGCGCTCGTCGGGTTCGTGTTCTGGCAGACCAAGGCAGCGGAGCCGGTGCTTCCGCTGCACATCTTCCGCAGCCGGAACTTCACGCTGATGTCGGTCATCGGCTTCGTCACCGGCTTCGTGATGTTCGGCGCCACGCTGTTCCTGCCGTTCTACCAGCAGGCAGTGCAGGGCGCCTCCGCGACCAACTCCGGGCTGCTGCTCCTGCCGATGCTCGGCGCGATGCTGGTCACCTCGATGGTCGCCGGGCGCGTGACCACGAACACCGGCAAGTACAAGGTCTTCCCGGTCCTCGGCAGCGTGCTGATGATCGTCGGGCTGTACCTCCTGTCCACCATGGACACGGGGACCTCGCGATTCACCTCAGGTGTCTTCATGGCCGTGGTCGGGTTCGGCATGGGCTGTCTGATGCAGATCACCATGCTGGTCGCGCAGAACAGCGTGGAGATGAAGGACATGGGCGTCGCGTCCTCGTCCACCACGCTCTTCCGCACCCTCGGCTCCTCCTTCGGCGTCGCGATCATGGGTGCGCTGTTCAACAGCCGCGTCCAGGACGTCATGGCCGAGCGGGCCGGGGCGCTGGGCTCCAAGGTGACCGAGCAGTCCGCGCAGCTCGATCAGGCGAGCCTCGCGAAGCTCCCGGCAGCGGCCCGTGAGGCCTACCAGCACGCGGTCTCCGCCGGCACGCACTCGGCGTTCCTGCTGGGAGCCGTGGTGGCGGTACTCGCCCTGGCAGCGGCCGTGTTCGTCAAGGAGGTCCCGCTCAAGGGGGCGGGGCCGAAGGCGAAGGACGAGCCGGACGCCCCGGCGGCGCAGTCGCCCGTGGCGGAGGCCGTCTGACGGGACCGCACGAGGCCCCCGGGGTGTCAGCCCCGGGGGCCTTCGTCATGCGGCCGCACAGGCCCTCACGGTCTCACGTGTCTCAGGGGTCTCATGCGTCTCACGCGTCCGTACACGTCCCCAGATGTCCGTGTCCCTCCTCGCTGTCAGACCCCCGTGCCACCATCGGATCCATGGACAAGATGCGGCAGGTGCGCCTCGCCAAGGACGCCATGGACCGGGACTGGGCCGACCCGGAGCTGGACCTGGGCGCCGTGGCCGCGCACGCCGGGTACTCGCGGTATCACTTCATCCGCGCCTTCAAGGAGGCGTACGGCGAGACCCCCGGGCAGTACCTCACGCACCGCCGCATAGAACGCGCCGAGGACCTGCTGCGCACCGCCAACCTGTCGGTGACGGAGATCTGCCACCTGGTCGGCTTCAGCAGCGTCGGCACGTTCTCGGCCCGGTTCAAGGCGTGGACCGGCCTGACGCCCAGCGAGTACCGGACGAAGCACGTGGGCCGCGGAGCGGCACTCATACCGGGCTGCTACGCCATGCTGTGGGCCGGAGGTTTCCGGTCGGCACCCAGCCCAGGGCATCAGCGCAATTCCGGAGAAGCGGGCTGACACCCCCGCTGCCTACGGTGGCAGGGCACGCACGAACCGGCCCCCGACCAGCAGGAGCACGCCATGATCAAGGGTCTCGCCATCGCGACCGTCTGGGTCCTCGACCAGGACCGGGCCAAGGAGTTCTACACGGAGAAACTGGGCCTCGAGGTCCGTACGGACATGACCATGGGCGAGGGCGGCATGCGCTGGCTCACCGTCGGCTCGCCGAACCAGCCCGACGTCGAGTTCACGCTGATGGTGCCCGGCGGGCCCGCGATGGACCCCGAGTCCGCCGAGATGCTCCGGAAGCTGGTGACGAAGGGCGCGCTCGGCGCCGGAGTGCTGACCACCGACGACATCCACGGCGACTACAAGAAGCTCAAGGACCGGGGTGTGGAGTTCCTGCAGGAGCCGCAGGAGCGCCCGTACGGCACGGAGGCGCTGTTCCGCGACGACTCCGGCAACTGGTTCTCCTTCACGCAGCCCCGGGAGGGCGGACTCGACCTGGACCAGGACTGGACCTGCTGACCACCCCGAAGGACTAGGGCAGCATCGGATAACTCCCCGTATTCGTCGGCGCGTGCTCCGGCAGCCACAGCACCGCCACCGCTCCCTCGGCGGGTACGTCCTCCGGCGCGCCCGGCGTGCGCACGTTCCGGAAGGTCAGCCGGGCGCCCAGTACCCGCGCCTGACCGGCCGCGATGGTCAGGCCGAGGCCGTGTCCGTGCCCGGCCCGGTCCTTGCTGCCGGTGCGGAAGCGGCTCGGCCCCTCGGCGAGCAGGTCCTCGGGGAAGCCCGGGCCGTGGTCGCGGACCCGGATGACCCGGCCCTCGACGGTGACCTCGATGGGCGGCTTGCCGTGCCGGGCCGCGTTGGCGAGCAGGTTGAACAGCACCCGCTCCAGGCGCCGCGGGTCGGTGGTGACCGCCGACTCGTGCACGATCCGCACCTCGGCGTCCGGGTCCTTGGCCGCCACCCGCCGGGCGACGAACTCGCCCAGCACGATGTCCTGGAGCTCCGCCCGCTCCGAGGCCCCGTCCAGCCGGGCCACCTCCAGCACGTCCTCCACGAGCGTGCGCATCGCCTTCGCCCGGTCCAGCACCAGCTCGGTCGGACGCCCCGGCGGCAGCAGTTCGGCTGCGGTCAGCAGCCCCGTCACCGGCGTGCGCAGCTCGTGCGCGATGTCGGCGGTGACCCGCCGCTCCGCCTCGATCCGCTGCCGCAGCGTGTCCGCCATGGCGTCCACCGCGCTCGCCAGGTCGTCGGTCTCGTCCCGGACGACCCCGCCCATGGCGTCGCGCACGCGCACGTCCGTCTCGCCGCCCGCGAGCTGGCTGGCTGCGACGGCCGCCTTGCGCAGCCGCCGCGAGAGGTGCCCGCCGATGAGCACGCCGAGCGCGCTGCCGCCGAGGACGACCGCGATGGAGCCGATGATCAGGGCCTGGTCGAGGTCCTGGAGGATGTCCGAGCTGCGGTCGGTGAAGCCCGAGTGCAGGGACATCACATGCCCGTTCTTCAGTGGCACGGCGGCCCATATGTCGGGCACGTCACCCGGCCGGTCCGCCACGTACGTCGCCCGCTGCCCCGCCTCCACCCGCTCCCGCAGCGCCACCGGCAGGTTCGGGTCGTCGATCTTGGTGTTGGGGAAGTTCATCCGCCCGGACAGCTCGAAGTTGCGTTGGGCGATCATGATGCGCTCGTCGGCGAGGTCGCGCGCGTTGTCCAGCATCGACACCCGGGCGGCGTTGTGCACGACCAGGCTCAGCGCGACCGCCACCAGCGCCCCGACCAGCGCGATGGCCGCGCTCAGCTTCCACCTGAGGCCCGTGCGGATGCCCGCGCGCTCCAAGCCCGTGGCGACCAGGCGCCGGAAATGCCCCCTCATAACCCCTGCTCAGGCTTTCAGCTTGTAGCCGAAGCCGCGGACCGTCTCGATACGGTCCTGGCCGATCTTCTGCCGCAGCCGCTGCACGTGCACGTCGACGACGCGGGTGTCCCCGCCCCAGCCGTAGTCCCACACCCGCTCCAGCAGCTTGTCGCGGGAGAGCACCGTGCCCGGCGTCGTGGAGAACTCCAGCAGCAGCCGCATCTCGGTCGGCGTCAGCGCCACCGGCTGCCCGGCCCGGCGGACCTCCATGCCCTCGGTGTCGACCTCCAGGTCCCCGAAGGTCAGCACCCCGCCGTTCGGCGGCGAGGCCGGCTCCTCGGCCCGGCCGCCACCCGCGTGCCCGAACCGGCGCAGCACCGCGCGGATCCGGGCGACCAGGACGGCACCGTCGAACGGCTTGGTCACATAGTCGTCGGCACCCGCCTCGAGGCCCAGCACGACGTCGATGGAGTCGGCCCGCGCCGACAGCATGATGACGGGCACGGTCGACTCGTCCCGGATGCGGCGGCACAGGCTGACCCCGTCGAGCCCGGGAACCATGACGTCCAGCAGCGCGATGTCGGGGCGGTCCGTCCGGAACGCCTCCAGGCCCGACAACCCGTCGGGCATGGCGGTGACCACGAAGCCGTCCCGTTCCAGGGCGAGCTGCGTGGCCTCACGGATGACGTCGTCGTCCTCGACGAACAGGACGTGGGTCTGGTCTGCCATCCCGTTGCTCTCAGTCCTCGTGTGGTTCGTGGGGTGCGTTCTGTCGCGTTCTCTCTGGGGGACGCACGGTCCGTGTGATGCGTTCACCGGTGGATCGGTCCGAGCGGCCCGATCGGTTCACGCGCCTTCCGCCCACGTCAGCTCGTGGGTTCCGGCGTGGGGGTGTCGCCGACGACCTTCCCGTAGTCGTTGTGCGTGCGGTACTCCTCGTCGAACCGGCCGGAGGCCCATCGGTACGTGATCACGTTCTCCCCGGAGGGACTCGACACCGGGTCGCCCTTCTCGTACACCTGCTTGGTGACGACCAGGTCGCCGCGGTCGATCTCCGCGTAGACCGGGGGTTCCTCGGCCCTGAACACATTCTTGTACGAGCCGTCCTGCTCGCGGTACACGTAACTGCCGACACCCACAGCGTCACCGCAGGTCAGCACGTTGACGACGACGTCGTCGGCCGACCCGCCGGTCAGGTTGCCGTAGGACACGTCGACGGGGTACTCGTCGGCGACGCACGGCTTCAGCTCGCGCTTCACCTCGGGGGAGACCTTTGGGTCGTCCTTGACGAGCCGGACCGCGTTGACCGCGTCGGGCGTCTTCGACGGCGCGCCGGACGGTGTGGCGGCGGCGGCGCCCGCGACCGAGTCGGAGTGCGCCGGGCCCTCGTCACGGGCGCCGGTGCCGCCCGAGCCGCACGCGGACACGAAAAGGGCGAGGGCGGCGAGCACGGCCAGCGCCGTACTCACCGCCTGGATGCTGCCCCGGGTCCGGGCGGACCCTTCGCCGGTCAGGCCGCGCACCGCTCCCGCTCCTCACGCTCCAGCGCGCGTGCGTCCAGATCGCGGGACTCCAGCTCCTCGCGGAGCCGGGCGAGCGCCCGGTGCAGCGTGCTCTTGACCGTTCCCGCCGACATGCCGAGGGCGGCGGCCGTCTCCTCTGTGGACATCTGCTCCCAGTGTCGCAGCACGACGACACTGCGCTGCTTCGGGGCGAGCACCTTCATGATGTCCATCAGCAGGGCGCGGTCCGCGTGCTGCTCGGTGGAGTCGTCGACCGAGGCGTCCGGGAGCTGCTCGGTCGGCACCTCCTCCAGCTTGCGGGCCCGCCACCACTCCGTTCGCGTGTTGATCATCACCCGGCGCAGGTAGGCGTCCGCCAGCCGCTTGTCCTCTATGGTCTCCCAGCGGCCGTACGTCCGTACGAGCGCGGTCTGGAGCAGGTCCTGCGCGTCCGTCGGGTCCGGGACCAGTCGGCGGGCACTGCGCAGCAGCGCGTCCTGCCGAGTGCGGACGTACTCCTCGAACTCGAGCACCTCGCCCTGCGCCATGGTGAACCGCCTTCCGCTTCCCCGTTACGGCCGGCTCCCCGCCGCCCGTGCACTGCCTGTGTTCCTTGGTCGTCCCGTGTCTTCCGGGAACGGAATTGAAGGTACGGAGGCGTTGTCACGGCACTGTCCGAAGCAGCCTTCGGCTAGCACTCGGCTGTCCGTCGGTTGTGTAACGGACGTGGGAACGGGGTAATGCGGTGGGCGTGTTGGGGTGGATTCAGGGCGATTTATCCACCCCCATCACTGTGACGGACGACGACTCGCGTCTGTGACCCGCCTGTCTGTACGTCAGGTCAGCGGCAGCCGGTACAGCCCGCCCGCCAGCGGCTCCACCAGACCGTCGGCGACGAGGCCGTCCAAGGCGCGGGCCCGCTGCACCGGCTCGTGCCACACCCGGTCCAGGACCGACTGCGGAACCGGACCGTGCGCCTCCCGCAGCACGGCGAGCAGCCGTCCGCGCACCTGCCGGTCGGTGCCCGCGTATGTCTGGCCGCGGCGCGGCGGCCCGTCGTGCTCCGGCTTGCCCGCCAGCCGCCACGCGCACAGCGCGGCGATCGGGCAGCGGTGGCACGACTCGCTCTTCGCCGTGCACACCAGCGCGCCCAGTTCCATGGAGGCGGCGGCCCAGCGGGCGGCGGTCGGCTCGTCCTCGGGCAGCAGCGCGCGGGCGAGTTTGCGCTCGGCGGCGGTGGTGGCGTTCGGCGGATACTGCACGCCGGTGACCGCGCGGGCGAAGACCCGGCGCACATTGGTGTCCAGCACCGGATGCCGCTGCCCGTAGGCGAAGGAGGCGACGGCGGCGGCCGTGTACTCGCCGATGCCGGGCAGCGCCAGCAGCTGGGCGTGGTCGGCCGGTACATCGCCGCCGTGCCGTTCCGTTATCGCGACGGCGGCGCCGTGCAGCCTGAGGGCGCGGCGCGGGTAGCCGAGCCGGCCCCAGGCCCGAACCGCCTCGCCCGGCGCCTCCTTGGCCAGGTCGGCGGGGCGCGGCCAGCGGGCCAGCCACTGCTCGTAGACGGGCAGGACGCGGTTCACCGGCGTCTGCTGGAGCATGAACTCACTGACCATCACACCCCACGCCCCGGCCTCGGGGCGTCGCCACGGCAGGTCACGGGCGTTCTCGTCGAACCAGTCGATGACGGGGGAGTGCAGGCTCTCGCCGGAGGGCGGGCCGGACGCGGGGTCGGTGGGGCCGGTGTGCGGGGGCTTCGTGGGAGCAGTCATGGCCATTCGATCCTGCCACGCGGGGACCGCGATCCGGGCACACCACCACCCAAGAGGGACAGACGTACCTGACGATCGGCAGCAGTGCCACCCCGCTGTCCGCCTATAGCGTCGGGCGAATGGAACGTCCTCGTCCCGCCCGGCTCGGCGGCTGCGCGCTGCTCTGGGCGGCCCTCGCCCTGCCCGCGCTCACGGCGGACCGGCTCGGGCTGAACGAGCCGCGTCCTCTCTGGCAGCAACTGGCCGGTGTGGCGGTGCTGGCGGTCGCGGCAGCCCTGTCCCGGCCGCTGCCGCTCGTGGCGTTCGGGCTGGCTGCCGCCCTGGGCCTCGCCGCCGCCCGGGCCCTGTTCACCGTCTCCTACGGCCCGGCCCTCGGCGTGTTCGCGCTGCTGCTCGGGCTGCGGGCGGGCCGGGCACGCCCCGCGGTGCTCTGCTTCGCCGCCGTCGGCTGCGCCGGCAGCGCCCGGATCGTGCTCGTCGGCGTCGACCCGGCCCCCGAGTGGCTCGTCATGACGGGCACGCTGCTCTTCGGCTGCGTCTTCCCCTGGCTCGGCGGCCGGTACTGGAGGCAGAGCCGCGAGCTGGCCGAGGCGGGCTGGCTGCGCGCCGCCCGGCTGGAGGACGAGGCCCGCTTCGCCGAGGAACGCGCCCGGCTGCGCGAGCGGGCACGGATCGCCCAGGACATGCACGACTCCCTCGGCCACGAGCTGAGCCTCATCGCCCTGCGCGCGGGCGCCCTCCAGGTCGCGCCCGGCCTCGGCGACGAGCACCGGACCGCGGCGGCCGACCTGCGCGCTGCCGCCGCCGACGCCACGGACCGGCTGCACCGCATCATCGGCGTCCTGCGCGAGGACGACGAGCCCGTGCCGCTGGCCCCGCCGGGCGAGACCCTGGAGCAGCTCGTCGCCCGCGCCGCGGAATCGGGCCTGCCGGTGCGCTGGGAGCCCACCGGGCAGGACCCGGCCGCGGAGCCCGGCGGGGTCGCCGAACGGCTGCTGCACCGCGTGGTCCGGGAGGCACTGACCAACGCGGCACGGCACGCACCGGGCGCTCCCGTGACCGTGGCGGTGACGGGGCGGGCCGCGGGGACGTCCGTCACCGTCACCAACGGCCGGGCCACCCAGGACGGTTCCCCGCCCTCCGGAGGCGGTACGGGCCTGCTCGGGCTGCGGGCCGCGGTGACCTCGGTGGGCGGCGAGTTCGAGGCGGGTCCGCACGGGGAGGGATTCCGGGTCCGGGCTCACGTCCCCGCGCAGCAGACCGCGGTCGGACCGGTGCGCCCCGCCCGGGCGCCGTTCACGCACGCCCGCCGCCGGGTCGCCGTCGGCCTCGGCACCGCGGCCGGCGTGGGCGTGGTGCTCGTCGGCGCGGCCTTCGGCTGGTACGCGTACGCCGAGACGCACTCGGTGCTCGAACCCGCCGCCTACGCGAAGCTGCGCCTGGGCGCCCCCACCGCCGAGGTCGAGCGCGTGCTGCCCGAGCGGGACGTGAACGACCCGCCCGCCGAGCGAGCGCCGACACCCGCGCCGGAGGGCGCCGACTGCCGCTACTACCGGGCGAGCGGCGAACTGTTCGTCTCCGTCGACCACTTCAGACTGTGTTTCGACGCCGGGCGGCTGGTCGCCAAGGACGTGGTGCCGGGCATCGGCGTGTCCGGCGAGGGCCGCGAGGAGTACGAGGAGTTCGCACGGTGAGCGGGATGAGCGGGGTGAGCACGGTGAACGGGGCGAGCACGGCGATCCGCGTGCTGCTGGCCGACGACGAGACCATGGTCCGGGCCGGAGTACGCGCCATCCTGGCCAGCAGCGGCGCGACGGAGGTCGTCGCCGAGGCGGGCGACGGCCGCGAGGCGGTCGAGCTGGCCCGCGCCCACCGCCCGGACGTGGCCCTGCTCGACATCCGCATGCCGCGCCTGGACGGCCTCACGGCGGCGGAGGAGATCGTACGGACCGTGCCCGGCACGGCCGTCGCGATGCTCACCACCTTCTCCGAGGGCACCTACGTGACCCGCGCCCTCGGCGGCGGCGCCACCGGCTTCCTGCTGAAGTCCGGGGACCCGTACGAACTGATCGCCGGTGTACGGGCGGTGGCCGCCGGTGCCGCGTTCCTGTCGCCCAAGGTGGCCCGGTACGTCATCGACGAGGGCCTCGGTGGCGCCCGGCTCACCCGTGAGGCACAGGCACGTGCGCGCGTGGCCGTGCTGAGCCCCCGCGAACGCGAGGTGCTCGGCCTGGTCGGCGCCGGTCTGTCCAACCCGGAGATCGCCGCCCG
The DNA here is from genome assembly GCF_055585925.1 of Streptomyces sp. NPDC052064. Lineage (NCBI taxonomy): Bacteria > Bacillati > Actinomycetota > Actinomycetes > Kitasatosporales > Streptomycetaceae > Streptomyces > Streptomyces sp. NPDC052064. The sequence goes on along the minus strand of NZ_JBVJJE010000002.1, from coordinate 20,774 downwards.
GCTGCACCTCGTCGAGGGCACGGTGAAGGCGTACGTGAGCGCGGTCCTGGACCGGCTGGGCGTGCGCAACCGGGTGCAGGCGGCGATCGTGGCGTACGAGGCGGGGCTGGTGGAGTCGTGACGACCGGGGCGGCGCGGCGGTGGGGGCGCGTCCCTGCTCGGTGATGCGCATACCGGTCGGCTCAGCGCCGCGCGTGCGAGCCGTACGACGTGACGGGCGCCGTGCCCGGCCCGGTGAACCACCGCACGGCCGGTGCCGGCGAGGTGCGCATCGCCTCGGCGAGCCGGGTCGCCGGGCCCGTGCCCAGCCGTACGGCGACGAGTGCGACGAGCGTGCCCAGCACCAGCCCCGCGAGGACGTCGTGCGGATAGTGCACGCCGACGAAGACCCGGGAGAAGGCCATGAGCAGGGCGAGCGGGGCCGTCAGCCACAGGAGCGCGCGCCGGACCAGCGTCAGGGCGACCGCCGCGGCGCCCGCGATCGTGGCGTGGTTGGACGGGAAGGACCAGTCGCCGTGCGGTGGGCACTCGGCGAGGGACACGGCCGCACCGGCGACCGCCCGGCACGGACGCTCCTCCGTGACCGCGGACTTGAGCACCTCACTGCACACGTACGCCACTGCCGTGGCCAGAGGTGCAAGGGCCGCGATCGCGAACGCGTGGGTCGTGTCGCGGCGGGCACGCCACCAGGCGGTGGCGAACAGCGCGACGAAGACGAGCAGTCCGGCCTCCGTCCATGTGCCGGCCCCGTGCTGTACCCACACCGGGGTGTCGCGGGCGAAGTCGGTGATGTAGCGGTAGAGCGCGCTGTCCTCGAAGTTCATGGTCACGGACGGTAGGCGGCAGGCCGATACCGTCACACCCAGCGATCGTCGCGTGCCGTACCTGTCGAAAGACAGGGGTGGGGCGGTTGTTTCCGGGATGATGATCCGGAAAAGTTGTGGTCCCGAGCGGCGGGTGGGACAGGCGAACGCGCCGATCTCTCGTAAGGTTTGCGCCGTGGGATCTCTGCGCAATCCGGTCGGGCCGCTTCCCTCCTCCATCTACTGGCGTCGGAGGGTGGTACTGGTGTCTGTGGTCGCCCTGTTGGCGCTGCTGACCACCTGGATCGTGACCATGGGTGGCGGGGGCGGCAAGGACCGCGACAACGACGCCAACGGCAAGAATCCCGCGCCCTCCATCACGCCCGGCCCGTCGAGTTCGGGTCCGGCCATCAGCCAAGCGCCCGGCGGACGCGACGACTCGGGCGGCGGGGGCTCCGGCGGCTCGTCGTCCGGGTCCGGGGACGGTTCCGGGGACGGTTCCGGCGACGGCTCGGGTGACGGCTCCGGGGACGGTTCCGGCACGGGCTCCGGCGGCGGTTCCGGCTCGGGCGGGTCCGGCGGCGCCGGTGGTTCCGGGGGCGGTACCACGGTGGGCGGCGTCGGCGTCGGGGACACGCTGCCGGCCGGTTCCACACTGCCCAACTGCACCGCCAGCGTGGTCAAGTTCAGCCTGCGCAGCCGGCACAACACCTACGACCCCGAGCAGACGCCCACGTTCCTGCTGACCGCGCGGAACATCTCCGGCAGCGACTGCAAGATCGACCTCGGGCCGAAGAACGCGGTGTTCACGATCACCCCGGCGAGTTCCGACGACGACTACTGGTCCTCCAAGGACTGCCCGAAGGCCGCCGCGCACCAGTTGTACCGGGTGCCCGCGGGCAGCGGCATCACCTACACCGTGAACTGGGACCGCAAGCCGGGCGCCCCCGAGTGCGCCACGCCTCCGGCGGGCTCGGCCGGGACGGGCACGTACCTGGTGGAGGCGAAGGCTCCGGGCTTTGCGAAGGTGCAGACGTCGTTCGTGCTGTCGGCCGACTAGGGCCCGGCGAATCGGACACCCGAGGGCGGTACCCCTTGCCGGGTACCGCCCTCAGCCGTTCCAGCCGGTGCAGCTCAAGCGCTAGACGTACCGCTCCAGGATCGAGGACTCCGCCAGCCGCGACAGCCCCTCCCGGACGCTGCGCGCCCGGGCCTCGCCGACACCGTCCACCGTCTGGAGGTCGTCGACGCTCGCGGCGAGCAGCTTCTGGAGGCCACCGAAGTGCTCGACCAGACGGTCGATGATCGCGCCGGGGAGCCGGGGCACCTTGGCGAGCAGGCGGAAGCCGCGCGGGGACACCGCCGAGTCCAGCGTCTCGGGCGAACCGGTGTAGCCCAACGCCCGGGCCACCGTGGGCAGTTCGAGAAGCTCGGCGTGGGTGAGGGCGTCCAGCTCGGCCAGCGCCTCGTCGACCGTGCGGGAGCGTTTGGCCGTGGGCTCGGGGACGTAGTCCCGGACGACCAGCTCGCGCTCGGGCTCCACACCGGCGATCAGCTCGTCGAGCTGGAGGGCCAGCAGCCGACCGTCCGTGCCCAGCTCCACCACGTACTCGGCGATCTCCGTGGCGATCCGGCGCACCATCTCCAGGCGCTGGGCGACCGCCGAGACGTCCCGGACGGTCACCAGGTCCTCGATCTCCAGTGCCGACAGCGTGCCCGCGACCTCGTCGAGGCGGAGCTTGTAGCGCTCCAGGGTCGCGAGGGCCTGGTTGGCGCGGGACAGGATCGCCGCCGAGTCCTCCAGGACGCGGCGCTGGCCGTCCACGTACAGGGCGATCAGCCGCATCGACTGGGAGACCGAGACGACCGGGAAGCCGACCTGCTTGCTGACGCGGTCGGCGGTGCGGTGCCGGGTGCCCGTCTCCTCCGTGGGGATCGTCGGGTCCGGGACCAGCTGCACGCCCGCGCGCAGGATCTTCGACAGGTCCGAGGACAGCACGATGCCGCCGTCCAGCTTGCACAGCTCGCGCAGACGGGTCGCGGTGAACTCGACGTCCAGCACGAAACCGCCGCTGCACAGCGCCTCGACCGTCTTGTCGGAGCCCAGCACGATGAGACCGCCGGTGTTGCCGCGGAGCACGCGCTCCAGGCCGTCACGCAGGGCGGTCCCGGGTGCCACGGCGCTCAGTGAGGCGCGCATCAGGCCATCGGTACCGGCACTCCCGCCGGACTTTCCGGGAGCTGATGCCCGGTCGTTGGCTGCCACTGCACTCCTCCGGTCGCAGGTTCTGGGCGCCCCCGTGTCGCGCGCTCGGTTCGCACGGACGGGCGAGACCAGGGCAAAGTCTACCGGCGACCCTCCTCGTCCCGTGGGGCCTCTCTGCGACGGGACCGGGGGAGGACCCGCAGGGCGTCCCCTATGTCCGCGACTTCCAGGACCTTCATACCCGAGGGGATCTTGCCCGGGTCGCCCGGTACGAGGGCGTGTGTGAAGCCCAGGCGGTGGGCTTCTGCCAGCCTGCGCTGCACGCCCGTGACCCGTCTCACCTCGCCCGCGAGGCCTACCTCCCCGATCGCGACGAGGTTCTTGGGGAGAGGTGTGTCACTCGCCGCGCTGGCCAGGGCGAGGGCGACGGCCAGGTCCGCGGCCGGCTCCGAGAGCTTCACTCCGCCGACCGTCGCCGAGTAGATGTCCCTCTTGCCCAAGGCGCTGATCCGCCCGCGCTGTTCCAGCACCGCGAGCATCATCGAGACCCGGGAGGTCTCCAGGCCCGAGGTGGTGCGGCGCGGGGAGGGGATCTGCGAGTCGACCGTGAGTGCCTGGACCTCGGCGACCAGCGGGCGGCGGCCCTCCAGGGTGACGGTCAGGCAGGTGCCCGGGACCGGTTCGGCCCGACGGGTCAGGAAGAGCCCGCTCGGGTCGGCCAGGCCCGTGATGCCCTCGTCGTGCAGCTCGAAGCAGCCGACCTCGTCGGTGGTGCCGTAGCGGTTCTTGACGCCCCGGACGAGTCGGAGCCGGGCGTGCCGGTCGCCCTCGAAGCTCAGGACGACGTCCACGAGGTGCTCCAGCAGGCGCGGGCCCGCGATGGCGCCGTCCTTGGTGACATGGCCCACGAGCAGCGTGGACATGCCGCGCTCCTTGGAGGCCCGGATCAGGGCCCCGGCGACCTCCCGCACCTGGGCCATGCCGCCGGGCGCGCCGTCGATCTCCGGTGAGGCCACCGTCTGCACCGAGTCCAGGATCAGCAGCGACGGCTTCACCGCGTCCAAGTGGCCCAGCACGGCCGCCAGATCCGTCTCGGCGGCCAGGTAGAGATGGTCGTCGATGGCGTGGATGCGGTCGGCGCGCAGCCTGACCTGGCTCGCCGACTCCTCGCCCGTGACGTACAGCGTGCGGTGCTCGTCACTCGCCGACTTGGCCGCCACGTCGAGCAGCAGGGTCGACTTGCCGACCCCGGGCTCGCCCGCGACCAGCACCACCGCGCCGGGGACGAGTCCGCCGCCGAGCACGCGGTCCAGCTCGGGCACGCCGGTGGAGCGGGCGGTGGCCTGGCGGCCGTCCACCTGGCCGATGGGCAGGGCGGAGGTGGTGACCCGCCCCGGCGTCGTCGTACGGACCGCGGGCGCGCCGTATTCCTCGACCGTCCCCCAGGCCTGGCACTCGGGGCAGCGGCCGAGCCACTTCGCCGTCTGCCAGCCGCACTCCGTGCAGCGGTAGGACGGACGGTCCTTGGTGGTCTTCGTACGGGCAGCCATGGACGAAACCGTAGCCGCCGGCACTGACACCGCGGGGACCGACCGGGGCGGCCACCTGCGCGCCAGGGCCCCGCCACCCCGCGCCAGCGGCGGAACCACTGGTTCATGTCCCCGTTTGAGGGATCGTTTCACCCGTACGGATTAAATGTGCTCAAGCCGCCAGAAGGCGTCACTCCCGGCCCCCTACGGTCGCCGAATGATGAGCAGTACTCCGGAGATCTCGACCCGCTCGACCCGCACGGCCGGCCCGCACCGGGCGCACCGGGAAGCGCGTGACCGCGGGGCGGCGCGCACGCTGGCGCAGCGGCCGCCCGCGCGCTACGAGCCCTACCTGGACGGCCTGTTCACCTACTGCCTGTCCGTGCTGTGCGACCACGACGCCGCGACCGCCGCCCTGGGCGACGCCCTCGCGCTCGCCGAACGCCGCGGCAAGCACGTCCCCGACGCACCCGCCGACCGCAGGGCGTGGCTGTACGCGCTGGCCCGATGGGCGTGCCTGCGCAAGCTGGCCGAGGCCAAGCAGAAACGTCAGAGCAGCCATGCCGCGGGCCGCCCGCGGCCTGCCGACCGGCCGGCCGGCCCGGCCGTCTCCGAGGAGGCCCAGGAGCGGCGGCGGCGCGAACTGGCCCTGCTGGCCTGGCCGGAGGCCGCCGGAACCACCCCGGAGCAGCGCGAGGCGCTCGAACTGGCCGTGCGCCACCACCTCGCCGCCCAGGAGGTCGCCGCCGTCCTGGGCATGGACCTGGCCGCCGCCCGCGACCTGCTCGCCTCCGCCGCCTGCGAGGTGGAACGCACGCGTGCGGCCCTCGCCGTGGTCGAGACGGGGGCGTGCCCGAGCGTCGCGCACCTCGTCGGCGACGACCGGCCCGTGCTCGGCACGACCCTGCGCCGCGAACTCGTCCGGCACGTCGACGACTGCCCGCGCTGCCGCCGCACCGCCGAGCGCGCCATCCCCGGCCACTGGCCCGGCACCAGCGTCACACCCGCCGAACTGCCCGTCCTGCAGGCCCCTCGCGCGGCCCTGCACATCGCCATGGCCCACCACTCACGCGCGCGTGGCGCCGGACCCCGCTTCGACCGGCGCGGCTTCCCGATGGACCCCAAGGACCGTGCCGCCCGAAGGGCTCGGCTCCGCGCGCGTGCCGTCACCACGACCGTCGTCGCCACCGTCGTGGCCGCCCCCGTGCTCGCCCTGTGGGCCGCCTACCGGGGCACCCCCGTCGGCGAGGGCCAGGACGGCCGCTCCACCTCCGCACGCGAGGCGGACGCCCCGTTCGGCCTGGACGGCGAGATGGCCGGCGGCGGCTACGAGAACACCGGCAACGCGAGCACCGAACCCGGCCCCCGCTTCGGCAAGAACGGCAAGGCCGACGTCTCCGTGGAGGTCCTCGGCGTCGCCGGCCGCAAGAGAGCCTTGGACGTCACAGCGGACAACAGCGGCGACACCACCCTCGTCACCCTGACCGCCACGGGCCCGTCCCCGGTCCGCTGGTCCGCGTCCACGGGAGCGGACTGGCTCTACCTGAGCCAGTCGTCGGGAACGCTCCGGCCCGGCGAGTCGTTGACGATCAAGGTGTACGTCGACCATCTGCGGGAGCCCTCCGGCCCCTGGCGCGCGCAGGTGGCGATCGCACCGGTGGGCGCCGTCGTCCACATCGAGGGCTTCGGCACCGCGCCCACCCCCTCCGACCCCGGCCCGCGTCCGGACCCCCACCCCGGCGGCCCGAGCGACCCGCCGCCGCCCCAGCCCGACCCGACGCCCACGACCTCGGCCCCACCGGACCCGACGCCGACCACCCCGCCCCCGTCACCCGACCCGGACCCCACACCCACGCCCACGGACCCGGGCCCGACGGGCCCGGCGGACCCGACGCCCCGGCCCCCGGTGGGCGGTGACCCGAGCCCGTCCACGTCCTAGACGGTCGCAGCGGCTGGACGGTCTTGGCAGTCCTGGGAGCCGTAGAGGTCGCGGACGCCGCGGACGTCAGTCGACCGGATCAGCGGGATGCGGCGCCAGCAACGGCAGCTGCGAGGCCAGCCGCTCCTCGCACAGCTCCACCAGCCGGTCGTAGCCGGCCTTGCCCATCAGCTCGATCAGCTCCGGCCGGTAGGAGACGTACACCGGGTCGCCCGCGCCGTGCGCCGAGGTCGCCGAGGTGCACCACCAGTGCAGGTCGTGGCCGCCCGGCCCCCAGCCGCGGCGGTCGTACTCACCGATCGACACCTGGAGCACACGTGTGTCGTCGGGCCGGTCGATCCACTCGTAGGTCCGCCGCACCGGCAGCTGCCAGCACACGTCCGGCTTGGTCTCCAGCGGCTCGCGGCCCTCCTTCAGGGCGAGGATGTGCAGCGAGCAGCCCGCGCCGCCCTGGAATCCGGGCCGGTTCTGGAAGATGCACGAGCCCTGGAAGGGGCGCGTCTGCCGGTCGCCGTCCTCGTCCTCCGAGATCCAGCCGTTCCTCGTGCCCTCGGCGTGGTGCTGCCAGATGTCCGGCGTGAGCCTGGCCACATGCTCGGCGACCCGCTTCTCGTCGTCCTCGTCGGAGAAGTGGGCACCCAACGTGCAGCACCCGTCGTCCGCGCGGCCGGCCTGGATGCCCTGGCAGCCGCTGCCGAAGATGCAGTTCCAGCGAGAGGTCAGCCATGTCAGGTCGCAGCGGAACACCTGCTCGTCGTCCGCCGGATCAGGGAATTCCACCCAGGCGCGGGCGAAGTCCAGGCCCTTCTCGTCGGGGCGCACAACACCCGATGATTTGTCGCGCTTCGCCTTTTTCGTCTTTGGCACGAGTCCAGGGTACGGGCCTTGTGCCCACACCGAGGACGGCGGACGGCGCGGCTGGCAGTAGCGTTCCGTACATGAGACTCGGTGTCCTCGACGTGGGATCGAACACGGTGCATCTGCTCGTGGTGGACGCGCATCCCGGCGCGTGCCCGTTGCCCGCGCACTCACACAAGGCGGAACTGCGCCTCGCCCAGCTCCTCGACGACGACGGCGCGATCGGCCCCCCGGGCGTGGACCGGCTGGTGTCGGTCGTCCAGGAAGCGCTCCAGGCCGCCGAGGACAAGGGCGTCGAGGACCTCCTGCCGTTCGCCACCTCCGCCGTACGCGAGGCCAGCAACGCCGATGACGTCCTGGCGCGCGTGCGCACCGAGACCGGCGTCGAGCTCCAGGTCCTCACCGGCGAGGAGGAGGCCCGTCTCACCTTCCTCGCCGCCCGCCGCTGGTTCGGCTGGTCGGCCGGGAAACTGCTGGTCCTGGACATCGGTGGCGGCTCGTTGGAGATCGCCTACGGCATCGACGAGGAGCCCGACACGGCCGCGTCCCTGCCGCTGGGCGCCGGCCGCCTCACCGCCGGCTGGCTGCCCGGCGACCCGCCCGCCCCGGACGACGTCCGGGCCCTGCGCCGCCACGTCCGGACCGAGATCGCCCGCACGGTCGGCGAGTTCAGCCGCTTCGGCCCGCCCGACCACGTCGTCGCCACGTCCAAGACCTTCAAACAGCTCGCCCGCATCGCCGGAGCCGCCCGCTCCGCCGAGGGCCTCTACGTCCAGCGCGAACTCAAGCGGGAGTCCCTGGAGGGCTGGGTCCCGAGGCTGGCCGGCATGACGGAGGCGGAACGAGCCGAGCTCCCGGGCGTCTCGGAGGGCAGGGCGGGCCAGCTGCTGGCGGGGGCCCTGGTGGCCGAGGCCGCGATGGACCTCTTCGGCGTGGAGCGCCTGGAAATCTGCCCGTGGGCTCTGAGGGAGGGCGTGATCCTGCGTCGCCTGGATCACATGGAGTCGGTTTAGCGACCCGAGGGGCGCGGGGCTGGAGCGACCAACCGCGACGAATGCCGCACCCGTCCGTGGCAAACACCACAACGGCGAACAGGCACCCCGCTCCACCCCAACCACACCCCGTAATCTGTCCTGCATGGCAGAGCCAGCCGTAAGGATCCCGGACGCGAAGGTCGCCCTCTCGACGGCCTCGGTCTACCCGGAGTCGACGGCCACGGCCTTCGAGATCGCCGCGCGCCTCGGCTACGACGGAGTCGAGGTCATGGTCTGGACCGACCCGGTCAGCCAGGACATCGAGGCCCTGCGCAGACTCAGCGACTACCACCAGATCCCGATCCTGGCCGTGCACGCCCCCTGCCTGCTCATCACGCAGCGCGTCTGGTCCACGGACCCCTGGACCAAGCTCCAGCGGGCCCGCGCGGCGGCCGAGAAGCTCGACGCGAGCACCGTCGTCGTCCACCCGCCCTTCCGCTGGCAGCGCCAGTACGCCAGGGACTTCGTCGCGGGCATCTGGCGCATGGCGAACGAGACGGATGTGCGGTTCGCCGTCGAGAACATGTACCCCTGGCGCTACCGCGACCGGGAGATGCTCGCGTACGCCCCCGACTGGGACGTGACGAAGGACGACTACCGCCACTTCACGATCGACCTCAGCCACACCGCGACGGCCCGCGCCGACGCGCTGGACATGGTCGACCGCATGGGTGACCGCCTGGGCCACGTCCACCTCGCCGACGGCAGGGGCTCGGCCAAGGACGAGCACCTCGTGCCCGGCCGCGGCACCCAGCCCTGCGCCGAGGTGCTGGAGCGGCTCGCCCTGACCGGCTTCGACGGGCACGTCGTGATCGAGGTCAACACCCGCCGCGCCATGTCGAGCGCGGAGCGCGAGGCCGACCTGGCGGAGGCGCTGGCCTTCACACGCCTGCACCTGGCCTCGGCGGTGAGGGTGCCGAGGCGATGACCGAGGGCGCCGAGCCGATGACCGAAACGGCGAGACGATGAGCGACCGGCCCCCGACCGGCACCGACAACGGCACCGACAACGGCACCGGCACCGACAACGGCACCGACAACGGCACCGGCACCGACAACGGCACCGGCACCGGCACGGGCACCACCGCCCGACGCCGGGGCCGCCCACCGCGCACGGAGTCGGCCGACACCCGGGACCGCATCCTGACCGCCGCCCGCGACGAGTTCTCCGAGCGCGGCTACGAGAAGACGTCCGTGCGCGGCATCGCCAAGGCGGCCGGGGTCGACCCGGCGCTCGTGCACCACTACTTCGGGACGAAGGAGCAGGTCTTCGAGGCGGCGATCACCCAGTCCTTCGGACCCGCCCTGCAGGCACCGAAGGCCGTCGAGGAGGGCCCGCTCGACGGTGTGGGGGAGCGCCTGGCCCGCTTCTTCTTCGGCGTCTGGGAGAACCCGTCGACCCGCGCGCCCCTGCTCGCCGTCGTCCGCTCCGCCGTCACCAACGAGACCGCGGCGACCGTCTTCCGCCGCATCATCGCGACCCAGGTCCTGCGCCGGATCGCGGGTCGACTGGACCTGCCGGACGCCGAACTGCGGGCCGAGCTCGCCGCCGCCCAGCTGGTGGGCACCGCGATGCTGCGGTACGTCATCAAGGTCGAGCCGCTGGCCTCGGCGGATCCCGAGCAGATCATCGCGCGGCTGGCACCGGTCGTGCAGGGACACCTGACCGAACCGTAAGCCTCACGGAGCCGTCGGCCGAGATGGTCATCCCGTATTCCGGACACTCCGTCCCGCCCTCTGGATGACCGGCGTACGCTCGATAGCAGTCAGAAATCTCCGAATCCTCTGACGCAGTCTCTGAAGGAGCGAGCGACGATGCCCGAGCTGAGGTCCCGCACAGTCACCCACGGCCGCAACATGGCGGGCGCCCGCGCCCTTATGCGAGCCTCCGGTGTACCGGGTGCGGACATCGGCCGCAAGCCGATCATCGCGGTCGCCAACAGCTTCACGGAGTTCGTGCCGGGCCACACCCACCTCCAGCCGGTCGGCCGGATCGTCAGCGAGGCGATCGTCGAGGCCGGCGGCATCCCGCGCGAGTTCAACACGATCGCCGTCGACGACGGCATCGCGATGGGCCACGGCGGCATGCTCTACAGCCTCCCCTCCCGCGACCTGATCGCGGACAGCGTGGAGTACATGGTCGAGGCCCACTGCGCCGACGCCCTGATCTGCATCTCCAACTGCGACAAGATCACCCCGGGCATGCTCAACGCGGCCCTGCGCCTGAACGTCCCGACGGTCTTCGTCTCCGGCGGCCCGATGGAGTCCGGCCGGGCCACCCTGGTCGACGGCACGGTCCGCACGCTCGACCTGGTCGACGCGATCTCCGACGCCGTGAACGACAAGATCTCGGACGAGGACATCCTCCGTATCGAGGAGAACGCCTGTCCGACCTGCGGCTCGTGTTCCGGGATGTTCACCGCCAACTCGATGAACTGCCTCACCGAGGCCATCGGCCTCTCCCTCCCCGGCAACGGCTCGGTCCTGGCCACGCACACGGCGCGCAAGCAGCTCTACGTCGACGCGGCCAACACGGTCATGGACATCACCCGCCGCTACTACGAGCAGGACGACGAGACGGTCCTGCCGCGCAACATCGCCACCTTCGCGGCCTTCGAGAACGCGATGGCCCTCGACATCGCGATGGGCGGCTCGACCAACACGATCCTGCACCTGCTGGCCGCGGCCCAGGAGGCCGGCGTCCCCTTCGGTCTGACCGAGATCGACACGGTCTCCCGCCGGGTCCCCTGCCTGGCCAAGGTGGCTCCGAACGTCGCCAAGAACCGCACCTACTACATGGAGGACGTGCACCGCGCCGGCGGCATCCCCGCCCTCCTCGGCGAGCTGCACCGCGGAGGCCTGCTCAACGAGGACGTGCACGCGGTCCACAGCCCGTCCCTGTCCGACTGGCTGAAGACCTGGGACGTGCGCGGCGGCTCCCCGTCCCCCGAGGCGGTCGAGCTGTGGCACGCGGCCCCCGGCTGCGTCCGCTCCGCCGAGGCCTTCTCCCAGTCCGAGCGCTGGGAGGCCCTCGACGAGGACGCCGAGGGCGGCTGCATCCGCTCCGTCGAGCACGCGTACTCCAAGGACGGCGGCCTCGCGGTCCTCAAGGGCAACCTCGCGGTCGACGGCTGCGTGGTGAAGACGGCCGGCGTCGACGAGTCGATCTGGACCTTCGAGGGCCCGGCGGTCGTCTGCGAGTCGCAGGAGGAGGCCGTCGAGAAGATCCTGCTGAAGCAGATCAAGGAGGGCGACGTCGTCGTCATCCGCTACGAGGGCCCCAAGGGCGGCCCCGGCATGCAGGAGATGCTCTACCCGACCTCGTACCTGAAGGGCCGCGGCCTCGGCAAGGCCTGCGCCCTGATCACCGACGGCCGCTTCTCCGGCGGCACCTCCGGCCTCTCCATCGGGCACGCCTCGCCCGAGGCGGCCGGCGGCGGCACCATCGCCCTCGTCGAGGACGGTGACCGCATCCGCATCGACATCCCGAACCGCTCCATCGAGCTCCTCGTCGACGACGCCGAGCTGGCACGCCGCGAGCAGGCGCTGAACGGCGTGTACGCCCCGAAGAACCGCGACCGCAAGGTCTCGGCGGCGCTGCGGGCCTACGCGGCGATGGCGACCAGCGCGGACAAGGGCGCCGTGCGGGACGTGACCATGCTGGGCTGAGTGTTCTCCACGGGGAAGGGCCGCCCCCGGTCTCCCGGGGGCGGCCCTTCCGCGTACGCCGGGCACGCACTACCACCCGGACGGATCACGCCCGTTCACGGCGAAGACGGTCCCGTCCGGCGCACCGGCGTAGACGCGGTCGCCCACGAGCACGGGCTCGGGCAGCGAGGCCGGAACCCGGTCCGACCGGTCGCCCAGCCGCGGAGACGTCTGCCCGACGAGCTTCCCGCGCCGTGCGTCGACGGCGAGCAGCCGTCCGTCCGGCGCGGTCACGTACACGTACCGGTCGTCGGCGACCGGCGTCGACCCCCGGACGACACCCGTCTCCAGACTCCACCGCTGCTTCCGCGCCTCCAGATCGACGGCGACCAGCCCTCCACCCGTCGCCATCAGGTGAACGACCTCCCCGTGCACACTCCCCTCCACCTGCTGCAGCGGAATACGCAACGGCACCCGCAGACTCGTCCGGCTCTCCGGGGCGTAGCGGACCACGGCCCGCGCATCGCCGCGCACGGCGTCGACCGCCACGAACACGACCGCCCCGCCCACAGCCCCGAGCGGCTCCAACGCCCCCTCCAGCCGCGCGTCCCACCGCACGTCACCCGTGCCCGGGTCCACCGCCGTGACCTTCGTGCTGGTCCCATCGCCGGACACGCTCGCCGCGTACGCCAGCGGATCACCGGGGAACGAGACGAAGTACGGCACGTCCTGCCCCGGAATCCGATGACTCCACTTCACGTCGCCCGAGGCGCTCTCCACCGCGGTGACCGTGCCGTCGGCCGCGGTGAGCAGCAGCATGCCGCCGACGGCCCGCAACCCCCCGTACCCGGGCAGCTCCTGCCGCCGCTCCACGTCACCCGAGCCGGGGTCGAGCATCGTCACCCGCGGCCCCTGGCCCAGCCCGGCCGGCACCAGCCCACCCGACACGACCGGAGCCCCACTCGGCGGCCCGCTCGCGGCGACCCCGTCCAGAGGATGCCGCCACAGCAGCCGCCCGTCGACCGGATCGAGAGCGAAGACCAGCCCGGTCTGCGCACACAGCAACTTCCCCGCCGCGTACGAACACTGAGGCATGCTCTTCCCGGACAACGGCGGCGCCTCCCACGCCGCGAACGCGGCCGACGTGGTCCGCGGAGCGGCAACCTCGGGCGCCGGCCCGCCGCCCCCGAGCAACGGAACCGACACGAGCGCACCGACGACGGCCAGCCCGAGAGCCCCGGCACCGAGAGCCGCCCGCCTGCCGATCCGCAACCTGGACCGGCGCTTCCCGGATCCGGGCGCAGGGAGGCCGGAGCCCCCGCCGACCTGCTCCGCAGCCGCAGCCGCACCCTCTTCCTCCGCCGGAGCCTCGTCCACGCGCTGCGCGGGTATGAACGCCTGCGTGTCGTACGAGGCCGCCACCGACCGCAGTTCCCGCATCAACTCGTCGGGGGAGGGCCGGTCCTCGGGCTCCTTGGCGAGACACCGCAGCACGAGCGGCGCCAGCTCCTCCGGTACACCGGCCAGCTCGGGCTCGTCGTGCACGACCTGATAGGCGACGACGTAGGGGCTGTCGGAGTCGAACGGCCCCCGCCCGGTGGCCGCATGCACCATGACGGACCCGAGGGCGAACACATCGGCGGCGGGCCCCACTTCCCTGGGCCGCCGGAACTGCTCGGGCGCCATGAAGGGCGGCGTACCGATCAGCTTCCCGGTCTCGGTCCGCAGTTCGCTGTCCTTTGGCCGGGAAATGCCGAAGTCGATGACCTTCGGCCCGTCCTCGGCGAGCAGGACATTGCTCGGCTTCAGGTCCCGGTGCACAACTCCGACCCGGTGGATGTCGCGCAGGGCCTCCGCCAGCCCGGCCATCAGCCGCCGCAACCGCGCCGGGGCCAGGGGCCCGTTCCGCTTCACCTCCTGGGCCAGCGTCGGGCCCGGAATGAACAGCGTGGCCATCCAGGGCCGTCCGGCCTCGGGATCGGCATCCACGACGGGCGCGGTGAAAGCCCCGCTGACCCGGCGAGCCGCCCCGACCTCCTGCCGGAAACGGCCTCTGAACTCGGGGTCCTTGGCGAACTCCGCGTGCACGACCTTCACGGCGAGCTTCATCCCGGAGGTGCTCCGGGCCAGATGAACGACCCCCATGCCGCCCGAGCCCAGACAGGACTCCAGCCTGTAGTGACCGGCGTACTCAGGAAGTTCCGCTTCCGGGCCCGCTCCGACGTTCCGCTGTGGCGCCATGGGACCACCCCCGTGCTGTTCGTCCGCGCGCGCGACGCACGGAGCCTAGTCGATGACTCGTACGAGACAGAGGCGGCTTGCTAGCCTCCGCTGGCGAGTCACGCACAGGTGTTTGATGGCGTGATTCAGGGGAATCAACGGGACTCCATGGCAGCCATGGGGTTCAACGGGGGAGGTTTTCATGTCAGTCGAGCCTGTCGAAGAGGCCGAGCGCGGCACACACAAGACCGGCATGCCGCTGGTCACCACACTGGCCGCGGCGGCCACGTACTACTCGGTCGCACCGGGCGTCCGCCTCAACGTCCGCAGCGGTCCCGGCACCGGCTACCCGATCGTCAAGATCCTGCCCGAGGGCTCCCGAGTCCCGATCCACTGCCAGACACGCGGCACCACGGTCACGGGCCCGTACGGCACGACGAACATCTGGGACAACATCGCGAGCGGCCAGTACGTCTCGGACGCCTACGTGAACACGGGCAGCGACGGCTACATCCGCCCACGCTGCGGCTGACCTGCGGTAGCCGGGCCGGGGCCACTTCCCGGGGCTGCCCGGCGGGGGTACCGGGACCGGGTGGGTGCGCAACTCGGCGCGACGAGGCGCCGCTGCGCCCACCCTCCCAAGCGGCACGACTGCCCGCAACGGCGGCCGGCGGCAGTGGGTCAGCCACCGCGCCGCCGCACCCGCGCACGGCGAGAAGGGGACGTGTCCGGGGGTGTCCGCCCGCAGCGGTTGGCGCGTCAGCGGACAGTCAGTCGGCGTCCGACCCCATCGCGCCGTTCCGAGGACGGACACCCCCCGGTGCGGCCCCGACCCACAACCGCCCCGAAGGCGCCACGCGCACCCCACCCCACCGCACCCGCACAGGCCGCCGCAGGCATACGACCACACGACCACACGCCCCGAGCCATAATCGACCGGTGAGCGCAGAGAACGGCACCCCGGCGAAACCCGCAGCCCCCACGGACGGCCCCCGCCCCGAGCCAATCCGCTTCTTCGGCACGACCTGGCTGAACCACGACGACGGTTACACAGCTCGCCGCGTCGGCGTCGTCATCGGCTCACTCGCCACCGCAGTCGTCTCCTGCCTCGTCCTCCGCCTCGCCTACCAGGGCCTCCTGATCGCCGCGATCGGCAGCTTCGTGACCCCGCTCATGGTCGTGATGTTCGCGATCTGCAGCGCGTTGGCCTTCCGCCACACCTGGGACGGCTTCACCCGCCGCCCCGACCCCGACCGCCAGGTATCCCTCCGCGGCCTCCTGATCATCGGTTTCGTCGGCTCCCTCCTCGCGTACTTCTTCCGCTCCCTCACCGAGGCCCCCGGCGAAAAGCTCCACCGCGAGGAGTACGAGGCAGCCCGCAGGCACCACGAGAAGCGCACGACCCGCCGCTCGGGCAACCCGTCGAAAAAGCGCCGCCGCGCATAACCCCCCGGCCTCTCACCGAAATCTCACCACCCCCCGCCCCCACCCCCGGCCACCATGGCCGTATGACCCCACACCCCTCCACCCACCACCCCACCGGAGCCGAAACCACCCCCGAGCCCCTCACGCCGACGCACCCCACCCCCCAATCCGCCCGCGCCCACTCCTTCAACGCCGCCGCAGCCCAGTACGCGGCCAACCGCCCCTCCTACCCCCCGGCCCTCTTCGAGGCGATAGAAGCCCTGGCCGACCACCCCCTCCCCGGCTCCCGCGTCGCAGACATCGGCGCCGGCACCGGCATAGCGACCGCGCTCCTCCACGCCCGCGGCGCGAACGTCATCGCCGTAGAACCCGGCGACGGCATGGCGGCCCAGTTCCGCAGCACCCTCCCCGACATCCCGATCGTCCGCGGCACCGGCGACGACCTCCCCCTCGCCGACGCCTCCGTCGACCTCGTCACCTACGCCCAGGCCTGGCACTGGACCGACCCCGCCCGCTCCGTCCCGGAGGCCCTCCGCGTCCTGCGCCCCGGCGGTGCCCTCGCCCTCTGGTGGAACACCGACGCCCTCGACGTGCCGTGGATCGCCGAGGCAGCCTCCCGCACAGAGCGCCACTTCGGCATCGACATCTCGGCCGAGAAACGGAACGTCAACGCCCGCGCCGCCGACCCCACCGGCCGCCTCGAATTCACCCGACGCACGGTCCGCTGGAGCCGCCGCATCCCCGTCGACACCCACCTCGCCAACATCGGCAGCCACTCGGTCTTCCTGGTCAACGGCGAGGAACACACCGCGGCCTTCATGGCCGAGGAACGCGAGCACCTCCTCGAGGCCTTCCCGGACGGCATCGTCGAGGAGGTCTACGAGGTAGTCCTCCTCCTGGCGAAGACCCCTGCTTGACGCACCCCACCCCCAGGAGCATTATTCATCACATGATGAATAATGCTCCTGACCCGCCACGCCCCGACACCACCACCACGGAATCCACAGCCGTCCACACCAAGAACTCAACGGCCATCCGCGCCGAAACCCTCACCGTCGCCCGAGGCCCCCGCACGGTCCTGCACAACCTCGGCTTCACAGTCCCCCGCGGCCAGATCACCGGCCTCCTAGGCCCCTCCGGCTGCGGCAAGTCCACCCTCATGCGCGCCGTCGTCGGCACCCAGGCCAAGGTCACCGGCACCCTCGACGTCCTCGGCCACCCCGCCGGCCACCCCACCCTCCGCACCCGCATCGGCTACGTCACCCAGGCCCCGTCCGTCTACGGCGACCTGACGGTCCGCCAGAACCTCGACTACTTCGCCGCGATACTCGACCCCGGCCGACCCGCCGCCGAACGCCGCCACGACAACGTCACCCGCGCCATAGCCGACGTCGACCTCACCACCCACGCCGACGCCCTGGCCGGCAACCTCTCCGGCGGCCAGCGCAGCCGCGTCTCCCTGGCCGTCGCCCTCCTCGGCACACCCGAACTCCTGGTCCTCGACGAACCGACCGTCGGCCTCGACCCGGTCCTGCGCCGCGACCTCTGGACCCTCTTCCACGACATCGCGGCGAGCCGCGGCGCGACACTCCTCGTCTCCTCCCACGTCATGGACGAGGCCGAACGCTGCCACCGCCTCCTCCTCATGCGCGAGGGCGAGCTCCTCGCCGACGACACCCCGGAGGCCCTGCGCACCCGCACCGGCGCGGAGACGGTCGAGGAGGCCTTCCTGCACCTGGTGGACGAGGCAAAGGCGGCATCCCGCACAAAGGAGACGACGCGATGACCACCACGACCACCCCCACCCCACCGAGGGCCCTGAACGCCTCCCGAACCACCGCCACAGCAACCCGCGTCCTGCGCCAGCTCGCCCACGACCCGCGCACCATCGCGCTGCTGATCCTCATCCCATGCGTGATGCTGTTCCTGCTGCGCTACGTCTTCGACGGCAGCCCCCGCACCTTCGACAGCATCGGCGCCTCCCTGCTCGGGATCTTCCCGCTGATCACGATGTTCCTGGTGACCTCCATCGCCACCCTGCGCGAACGCACCTCGGGCACCCTCGAACGCCTCCTCGCCATGCCCCTCGGCAAAGGCGACCTCATCGCCGGCTACGCCCTCGCCTTCGGCACCCTCGCGATCATCCAGTCCGCCCTGGCCACCGGCCTCGCGGTCTGGTTCCTCGGCCTCGACGTCACCGGCAGCCCCTGGCTCCTCCTCCTGGTGGCCCTCCTCGACGCCCTCCTCGGCACGGCCCTCGGCCTCTTCGTCTCGGCCTTCGCGGCATCGGAATTCCAGGCCGTCCAGTTCATGCCGGCGGTGATCTTCCCCCAGCTCCTCCTCTGCGGCCTGTTCACACCCCGCGACAACATGCACCCGGCCCTGGAGGCCATCTCCGGCGTGCTCCCCATGTCCTACGCGGTGGACGGCATGAACGAGGTCCTCCGCCACACGGACATGACCGCCACGTTCGTACGCGACGTCCTGATCGTCGCGGGCTGCGCCCTTCTGGTACTGGGCCTGGGCGCGGCGACACTCAGGCGCCGGACGGCGTAGCCAACGCAGCCCGTCGGCGTTCGACCCACATCCCGCCCACCGGACACGCACCCCACCCCACCACCCCCGAGTGCGAGGATGAACCCGGACGACGCGCAACCCCCGGAGGGCACCCCAGCCATGACCCAGAAAGTCGCAGTCCTCGGCACCGGCAAGATCGGCGAAGCCCTGATCAGCGGAATGATCCGAGCCGGCTGGACCCCGGCCGACCTCCTGGTCACCACCCGCCGCCAGGAACGAGCCGAGGAACTCCACACCCGCTACGGCGTCACCCCGGTCACCAACCCCGAAGCCGCCAAGACCGCCGACACCCTGATCCTCACGGTCAAACCGCAGGACATGGGCACCCTCCTCGACGAACTCGCCCCCCACGTCCCCGCCGGCCGCCTGGTCATCAGCGGCGCCGCCGGCATCCCCACCGCCTACTTCGAGGAACGCCTCGCCCCCGGCACCCCGGTCGTCCGCGTCATGACGAACACCCCCGCCCTGGTCGACGAGGCCATGTCCGTCATCTCCGCCGGCACCCACGCCACCGCCGACCACCTCACCCACACCGAGGAGATCTTCGGCGCCGTCGGCAAGACGCTCCGCGTCCCCGAGTCCCAGCAGGACGCCTGCACGGCCCTCTCCGGCTCCGGCCCGGCCTACTTCTTCTACCTGGTCGAAGCCATGACCGACGCGGGCATCCTCCTCGGCCTGCCCCGCGACAAGGCCCACGACCTGATCGTCCAGTCCGCCATCGGCGCCGCGACGATGCTCCGCGACAGCGGCGAACACCCCGTCAAGCTCCGCGAGAACGTCACGTCCCCCGCCGGTACGACGATCAACGCCATCCGAGAACTCGAGAACCACGGCGTACGAGCCGCCCTCATCGCCGCCCTCGAAGCCGCCCGCGACCGCAGCCGCGCCCTGGCCTCGGGCAACAACAACTGAGGAGCGCCACGGGCGTCGGGGACGGTCCGCCCCCGACGCCCGCACCACCTCACACCCTCAGCACGCCGGCCCCACCCGCGTCCGCCGCCGCTTCCGGCACGGCGGGCAGCAACCCGATCGCGCGATAAGCGGCATCCACCGTCGGCCGAGCCATCCCCCGAGCCCGCTCCGCACCGTCCCGCAGCACGCGCTCCACATAACCGGGATCCGCGCACAACTCCTTGTGCCGCGCCTGCACGGGCCTGAGCACCTCGACCACAGCCTCAGCGGTGTCCTTCTTCAACTCCCCGTACGACGTATACGCACCGCTCAGCTCCTCAGGAGTCCCACCCGAGCACGCGGCGAGGATCTCCAGCAGATTGGCGAGCCCCGGCCGGGCCTCCCGGTCGTACACGACCTCCCGCCCACTGTCGGTCACGGCCCGCAGGACCTTCTTCCGCACCACGTCCGGCTCGTCCAGCAGATAGACGATCCCCGGCCCGACGTCATCGCTCTTGCCCATCTTCGACGTAGGAACCTGCAGGTTCATCACCCGCGCCGCCACGCCCGGCCGCGTGGCCCGAGGCACCACGAACGTATGCCCGTACCGCTGGTTGAACCGCACCGCCAGATCCCGCGTGAGCTCCACATGCTGCACCTGGTCGTCCCCGACCGGCACCTCGTCGGCCCCGTACGCCAGGATGTCCGCCGCCATCAGCACGGGATACGTCAGCAGCGACAGCCGCACACTCCCGCCCCGCCGCTGCTCCCGCGCGGCCTTCTCCTTGTACTGGATCATCCGCCGCATCTCACCGTCGGTGGCCACGCACTCCAGCACGTACGACAGCCGTGCGTGTTCGTCCACATGGCTCTGCACGAACAGCGTGCAGAGCTCCGGATCCAGCCCGGACGCCAGCAACAGGGTCGCCGCCTGCCGGCTCAGCCTGCGCACCCGCGCGGGATCGTGGTCCACGGTCAGCGCGTGCAGATCGACGACGCAGAACAAGGCGTCGGCCTCGTACTGGTCGACGGCAGCCCACCGCCGCATGGCTCCCAGGTAGTTCCCCAGCGTCAGATGCCCCGTCGGCTTGACCCCGCTGAAGACCCGTGTCATCGCTCCTCCACCTCCCGGTCGGGACCGCCGCCCCCGCGGCCGCCCCTCGGTGTCCGGAGGGAGAAACAAGAACGGCCGCCGAAGCGGCGGCCGTTGAGTGCATACGTGAAGACGGCCGCCGTCAGGCGGCCCACCACAGCTGGGTACACGTACGCGTCGTCACGCACCCCAGAGTACGCCCCGGGAGTGCCGTCCGCCCTTGAGTTGACACGCCCAGACCCCGTCCGTAGTGTTCTCCGAGTTGTCCGACGTGAGCGCCGACCCCGGTCGGTCCCCGGGCAGCCACTCCGCAGGTACCAACCACTACTCGACGCAGTAGCTCTGTCGTCGTTTCATTGGCATGCGTATTTACGGAATGAGGAATCCCCGTTCGAAAGGACGCGGCCCCCGATTGGCTCGGGAGCCGGGGAATCCGCTAAAGTCTCACTCGTCGGATCGGCCCAACAGCCGCGAAGACAAACCCTGCTGACAGGGAATCGGGCCCGAAAGGATCTGATAGAGTCAGAACCGCCGGAAAGGGAAACGCGGAAG